>CAZPWR010000462.1:0-11076 GCA_964590555.1 uncultured Anaerolineae bacterium
CGCCGGCAATCAGGCACAGGCCCGTGGGGGCCCCGAACCGCAGGAAATGGCGGGCCAGGTCCGGACGGAACCGCCAGGGCTCGTCCCACAGGCGGGGCACTCTTCGCCGCACCACCCACCATACGCCCAGCCAGAAGAAACTGTACGTCGTCGTCTGTGCAACCAGACTCCACACCCCGCCACCGTGGGTTGCCAGCCAGAAGGCAGGGATGTAGGAAAGGGGAAAAGCGATGCCCTGATACAGGCTGACAATTCCAAAATGCAATCCCTTTTCCAGCAAGGTCCCGGCAATGCTGGACAGTCCTTCCATAAAGGCGGCCAGGGCCAGGACCAGCGCGGCCCACACGACCAGGCGGTCATACCCCAGGCGAAGCAGGATCGGGGCGGCCAGTCCCATCAGAACGAGGCCGCACAGGGCCGCTGCGGCATCCATCGCCGCATAGGTCCCCACCGATTCCCCCGTCGTCTCCCGATACTGTCCGAAGGCGTACCCCAGCCCCAGTTTGGTCTGGAGCCGCAGAAGTTGGGCGAAGAACATCGCCAGGCTGGAGACCCCGAAATCGTCCGGGGAAAGGATGCGGGTAAGGACGATATTGGCGACAAAACCAAAAGCCAGGGTCCAATACGAACTCACCGCCACCCATAGCCCACCCCGCACCGCCCGGTAGGCCAGGGGAATCTCGCTTTTTGGCACTTTTTCACTTTTTAAAGAAGCCATAATCCCTCTTTAAATTATACCGCCCCCGGAATTTTGCGCAATTTCGCTATCAATAGGCAAAACTTTTGAGGAAGAGGCCTCGCTTTTCCTCCCATACCTCCGAAGAAGCTCTCCTTTGCTCACCCATACCCGGTAACGACGCAGGCGGAAGAGGCTTTTCTTGCGCAGACTTACCGGGTTGTACGCCCAGATGAGCGCCATGGAGTAAAGGTTCTGCCAAAAAAGCGCAAAACGCTTCCAAAACCTAGCAGGCTTTTCCGAATTGAGGATTAAGCCAAGATGCGCAAGGATCATCTCCACTTGCTTGGCTTTGTCCTTGGGAAGAGCTATTTCACCCCCAAATACCCTGACTTCCCCCACTTCCGGCAGACCGTCCTCAATGGCCCGAGCAAGTAGCCCCAAGGAATAGCGAAGCTTCCTGGCTACTTCATAGCCCCACTTTAAATCAGGCCCTTCAGGGGGCATTCTGGGTATTCGCTCGTTCCAAAGGTGAAGTTCCCCCACCCTCTCACCCTTCTCTACTTCAAGGCCCTCGGCAATCTTAATCCGCCGCCGAGCTTTCCAGAAGGAAAGCCTAAGGATGCAATCAGGGTCCGAAACGAATGGCTTGACCCCATAGGCCTTCCTCAGGATAAAGTCTAAGCCATAAATCGCTAAACGAACAGGGTTCTTCATCTCAGTCCCCCATATCGGGTTATGCATTCCTCAAGGGAAGCAAAAGCCACTTGGACTTTGGCCCACGACGGAAGGTAAAAAGCAGCCTTGGCTGAATTAGTTGCCACCTTCCTTATGCCTAAAGCTTCCACAGGCGCTACTACCAAACAGGTGTCGCTCAGGACAAGCCCCCCAGCTTCCTCTATCGTTTCCACCGCTTTGCCCGCTTTCGCCACTATCTCCCTGCTGGTCGTCACCCAAAGCTTCGTGGAAAGCTTCCGACCATTTACCAGTGAAGCGATAAGCTCCAGCTCTTCAAGAGAAGCGTGAGGACAACCTATCCATATGAGGTCAACCTCATTGATGGGACTGCCGAGGGCCAGGAAGGCTTCATCAAGGGAATTTATGGTCAGCTGCTCTTCTCCTTCAGCGGGGAAAATTTCAGCTTCGGGGGTCAAGCCCTCCACGTGGAACATGGAGATGGAGCCCGAAGCAGCCATGGCTGCCCCCATCGCTCTGAGGGAAAGTTCCATATTGCGAGAAGGAAGCTCCGCATGGAAGCGGAGGTAAGGGGTCTTGTATCCCAGTTTCTTGCCAATTAAATAGCCAAGGGCACCAAAATCAGCCTCGTCCTTGAGTGGACAGGTCACTTCTACAAGGCAAGCGGGCCTACGCCCTTGGAGTGTATGGAAGCCATAGCAGGCAGTTCGCCCAACGATAGCCGCAGCCAAAGCCGATGGCCCCCCTTCGCGATTGGTCCTGGCACCTATTACTGAGTTGGCAAATATCACCGCTGAGGATTCGGACCAAGCTAAGTGCTCCCCAAACTCCGGGCGATTTCGGGTCAAGTAAGGAGCACAGGTCAAGGTGGGTTTTACCCCCATGGACTCTAAAGCCTCCACAACCTCTAACTGCTTCCGAGCAAAATCCTCTGGTATCCCCATCTCTTTCCAGCGCTTAAGGTCCATACCTGCGGGGTTCATCATGGCCGGAACTTGCACCTTCGCCCCTTCCAAAGCCCACTTTTTGAGGAAATCAAGGCCAGCTTCCCCAATGTTCTTGTAACTAATCCCCGAGATTTGCGCACTCTTTATCAGGACCGTCCCAGATGCTCCGTAGATTTTCCCCAAAGCCCAAATAATCTCCATCGCCCGCTGCAGGGCAGGACCTCTCTCTCCAGAAAGCATTGCCTTTTCCTCTTCCGTCAAATCCATGGCCCCTTCCCTCAAATTGGGTCTTTAGGCGGTAGAGGCTTACCCAATATAATGGCCCACGCTTCCTTGGCATCTGCCACTAAAAACAGAGAACCAGTCACGCAAATTAAATCCCCAGGCCCAGCTTCCTTCAGCGCTTCTTCCACCGCTTTCCTCACAGGCTCTACAGCCCTTCCCTTGAAGCCCAGAGCTTCGGCTTTACCAAGCATCTCCTCCGGAGAGGCCGCCCTCGGGTTACTGGCACGGGTGAAGATGACTTCATCGGCTAAGGGCAAAAGCTCCGCCATCATCCCGGCTATGTCTTTATCGGCTGAGACGCCGAATATGAGGAAAAGGCGGTTCCAAGGGAAAAGCTCCCTTAAGGATTGAGCAAGGTATTGAGCGGACTCCACGTTATGGGCACCGTCAACTATAAACAGCGGCGAACTCTGGAGAACTTCCAACCGGCCAGGCCATCGCACTTTCTCCAGCCCTTCCCTTATGGCTTCATCGGAAATGCTCAGCCCGCGGTGCCGGGCTGTGTCTAAAGCGGCCACTGCTACCGTAGCGTTCTCTGGCTGAAAAGCCCCCAAAAGAGGAACACGGACCTTCAAGGAAAAGCCAGGAGGATTGAGCCTTTTGATGGTGAAACTTTGCCCATCCCAACCCCTTTCCACTCCCTCCCACACCCAGTCTCTACCTACTACAACCAGCGAGGAATCCTTCAACCGGGCAGTCTCTTCTATGACCTCAAGGGCTTCTTTTTCCTGCGGAGCGCTTACTACCGGTATTCCCTCTTTTATTATCCCTGCTTTCTCCCGGGCAATGGAAGTCAAAGTGCTGCCCAAAAGCTGAGTGTGGTCAAAGCTCAGAGAGGTGATGATTGAAACCAACGGGTTGATTACATTGGTGGCATCAAGTCTCCCCCCAAGCCCCACTTCTACCACTGCTACCTCCACCCCCTTGGAGGCGAAAAGCAGGAAAGACAAAGCTGTGATGACTTCAAAAGTGGTCAGCCCCTCTACTTTCTCAACCGAGGGCCGCAACCTCTCCACCGCCCACGTTACATCCTCTTCACTCACAAGCTCTCCCGCGATTTGTATCCTCTCCCGGAAAGTATGGAGGTGAGGCGAAGTGTAAAGGCCGGTCCTGTAGCCTTGAGCTCTTAAGGCGGATTCTATCATGGCACAAGTTGAGCCTTTGCCCTTCGTCCCGGCCACATGGAACGAGAGGAAGGAGAGATGAGGATTGCCAACAAGCTCAAGAAGCCTTTCCATCCGGGCCAGGTTAAACTCTTCAGGGGAATAACGATAACTTCTGAGCTTTTCGTAGTCAGTGAAAGAGTAGATGAACTCCAAAGCTTCCTTGTAGGATAAAGGCATACTGTTTCTCCAAGCCGAGCGTTTGCTAAATTTTACCCTTCTGCCCCCTAAAAGGCAAAAATAACTTACTTGCGGGAGGAATCTGAAGACTTTCTGCGCTAAGGCCAAAGCCGAAAATAAGTCTCAGCTTCCGCCGACCTTCAACCGAAGACCCAAGGAAGACGATTTCAATCGGCATGAAAGGCGTTTTGCCATCCCCCTCAAGCTGGTGTATAATTGGGTCAGCCGCCTGGAGGGGAACCCTATTATGGGGGTTAAAATCCTGGCTATTACTAAAAATCCGGACATTTTTTCTCCGGTTTTCCCATACCTGGTGAAATCCGGCTACGAACTCGTCCTTTCTTCCCCACTGGAGGAAGAAATGCGCCAGAAACTCCGGGAAAAGCCGGATGTCATCATTGTGGACGCTTTGTCCTTGAACCTAATTTGGCTGAAGGAGGTGGCGGCATTTATAAAAGACCGAGCTTACATGCTTCCGATCGTCCTGCTTACCTCTAAAGGCAAACACCCGCCCTTGGAGGCCGATGAGGTTATCTACGAGCCGATGACTTGGAAGAAGCTTTCCCCCCGTTTGAAGAAATTGGTGGGAACAAAAAGATTCCTCAGAGCCGGCGATTTGACCCTTGATTTGCTCCAGCGAGTTCTCCTGGTAGGAGAAAAGGAATACCACTTGACACCAAAATTGGCCCAGCTTCTGGAAATTTTCATGCGCAACAAGGGCAAAATCCTAACCCGGCCTTACCTCATAAAGAAGGTATGGAATACCGATTTCGTGGACGATACCCGAACCCTTGACGTCCACATCTGCTGGCTCCGCCGAGTCCTTCCAGAAAATTACCTGGAAACAGTCAAGAAAGTGGGCTACAAATTTGATGTCCCCTCAACTGAAGGTTAAAATTCTGGTATTTACAAGCGGCTTTGTCTCCTTAGGAGTTGAAATAACTGCTTCCAGGCTTATGGAGCGAGCCTTCGGCTCAACCCTCTGGGCTTGGTCCACCCTCATCGGCCTTATCTTGAGTTATCTCTCTTTGGGATACTTTCTGGGGGGAAAACTTGCCGATAGGTTCCCATCGCCCGCGCTCCTTTTTCGCATCGCTTTCTTGGCCGGCCTATTCACCGGATTTATACCATTTGCCGCACCTGCCCTCTTCACCTTAATGAGATCCGTAAGCCCCGACGGAAGCCTGCTCAATCTCATCTCCCTAATCGCTTTCTTCCTGGGGATAGCCTTACTCTTAGCGGTTCCGGTCACCCTCATGGGTTCAATAAGCCCTTTCGCCCTCAGGTTATCCATCCGGAACATCGGCGAGGCAGGGGAAAGCGGAGGCACAATCTTCGCGCTTTCCACAGTCGGGAGCCTCTTAGGCACTTTTATGTCTCCCTTCTTCTTCATCCCATTTCTGGGGACAACCCGCACTTTCCTCACCTTGGCTCTTATCTTAATGGCTGCATCGCTTCTGGGCATCGCTCCAAGCGCAAGAGGCCGAACCTCCCTCTACCTTCTGCTTGCCGCTGCATCCTTATCCTTGGGCTTCAAGGCCAAAATCCCGCCTCCAGCCAAAGGCCAAGTCCTCTTTGAAGGAGAATCGCCTTACAACTACGTCTGGGTAATCCAATCGGGCCAGGATGTTTACCTAATGCTCAACGAGGGTTTCGGGGTCCAATCCCTATATAATCCCGAAGAAGTGCTCACGGGAGGAATCTGGGATTACTTCCTTCTGGCCCCTCTATTCAACCCGCCCCCTTTCTCCACAGCCGAAGTGAAAAACCTCTGCTTGATCGGTTTAGCCGGCGGAACTATATCCAGGCTCTACAACCAAATTTACAGCCCCATCCTCATTGAGGGGATAGAAATTGACCCTTTGGTAGTGGAAGCGGCCAGGAAATTCATGGCCCTGGACAGCCCAAACCTTAAGGTCATAGTGGACGATGGCCGCCGCTACCTGAGCCGCTCCGGTAAAGTCTACGATGTAATAGCCGTAGATGCCTATCGCCCTCCTTACATCCCGTACCACTTGACCACAAAGGAATTCTTCCAAGAGGTTCTCAAGCACCTCAGCCCCAGAGGAGTAATAGCCGTAAACGTAGCCCATACCCCCTCCGATTACCGTCTGGTCAATGCCATCGCTTCCACCATGGCCTCGGTTTTCCCCAGCGTATACATCATTGACGAACCCCCCGCCGAGCATCCCATAGCCAATTCCCTCATAGTTGGCACCGTCTCCGAAACCAGGCCGGAAAATTTCTCCCAAAATATGGCCTTCATAGATAATCCACACCTCCTGGCAGTTGCCAAAAGGGCCTTACCTGAGGTAAAAATTTTCATGGGGGGAAGCAGCATCCTAACCGACGACCACGCTCCAGTTGAGCATTTGACCCATCTGACAATTTTAGATTACCTAAGGGGGAAAAGGTGAGAGGGCAAAAGACAGGTGTGGCTGACCTGCCCTTGCATTCGGGGGAGGTGCCGCGCTGGCTATTCCAAAGGATGGCCTTGCTGGCCAGGGAAATAACGGCCATAATCGTGATGGAATTCGGAACAGCCGAGTTCCTGAGGAAGCTTTCGGACCCATTCTGGTTCCAAGCCTTCGGATGCGTCCTGGGCTTTGATTGGCACTCCAGCGGCCTAACCACAACCACTTGCGGAGCCCTGAAAGAAGGCCTCAAGAACCTCGGCGACGAGCTCGGCCTATTCGTAGCCGGAGGGAAAGGGGGGACCTCCCGCCGAGCCCCGGAGGAAATCCTGGCCCGAGGGGAACTCATCTCGGCCGACCCAGCCAGGCTCGTCTACGCCAGCAGGATGGCAGCCAAAGTTGATAACACCGCCCTCCAGGATGGCTACCAAATTTACCACCATACCTTCGTCTTTGACCGAGAAGGGAACTGGTGCGTAATCCAGCAAGGGATGAACCCGGCCAACCGCTACGCCCGCCGTTACCACTGGCTCGGGGAAAAGGTGAAAAGCTTCGTATGCGAACCTCATAACGCCATCTGTTGCGATTTAGTCGCAGAACCCTTGAACCTCGTAGCGGCCGAAAGCGAAGAGGCCAGACGGATGAACGCTATCTTAGCCTGCGAGAAGCCGGAGAAATTAATAAAAGAGCTCAACCGCCTCAAGAGCTTATCCTTACCTCCTCGCCACCACATCCTCCTTGAGGACATATCACCCAACCGCCTCTACTCCGTGTTCCTGAAGACCTACGAACGCCAACCGCAGGATTTTGTAGCCCTTCTGGAGATGGAGGGGGTCGGCCCAAAGACCATAAGGGCACTAACCCTCATAGCCGAACTCCTCTACGGCACACCGGTAAGCTACCGCGACCCCGTCCGCTTCAGCTTTGCCCACGGAGGCAAAGACGGCCACCCTTATAGGGTTGACCGCCGCACTTATGACCAGTCCATTGAAATCCTCAGCGATGCTGTGAGGAAAGCGAAGCTCGGGCAGAGAGAAAAGTTGGAGGCCCTAAAGAGGCTCTCGCACTATGCACTTCGTGGGGATTGACCTCGCTTGGTCCTACCGCAATCCATCAGCAGTTGTAATCTTAGAAGGGGAAAAGGCGGTAGCTTGGAACGAGAGGGTTGGAAGCGATGAAGAAATTATCGCTTTCTTGAGGGAAGTCTTGGGGGAGAAGCCAGCCCTGGTGGCAGTGGACGCCCCCTTGGTTGTGCCCAATGAGAGGGGGTTTAGGCCCTGCGACCGGGAAGTCGCAGCCGCCTTCCGCCGCTACGAGGCAGCCCCTCACCCCGCCAACCGCCTCCGCTTTGGGGGAAAGGTCAGGGGGGAAGAATTGACCAGGAAGCTGGAAGAAGAGGGGTTCATTCATTCCCCTATCATTGAACCACTGCGGGAAACGAGGCAAGTGGTAGAAGTCTACCCGCATCCGGCTGCCATAACCCTCTTCGGCTTGGAAAAAACTTTGAAATACAAAGCCCGACCAGGTCGCTCCTTAGATTTCAGGAAGGCGGAATTCAAACGCTACTTAGCTTTACTCAAGGGTTTGGAAAAAGCCTCTCCCGCCCTCCATGCCCCCGCAATCTTAGGCAGGGACCTTTCCTCCCTCAACGACCGAAAATTCAAAGCCTTTGAAGACCTCGTTGATGCCCTCTTCTGCGCCTACATCGCCCTCTACTGCTGGACTTGGGGCCCGCAGAAATACAGGGTGTTCGGCAATAGGGAGGAAGGATACATCATCGTGCCTATTCCGTGAGCCGGCAGCGTAAGTTGGGATTGGCTCAAGCCCGCCCCCTTACAGCCCTATCGGCTCTGAAAGCTTTGCTCTATTTGCAGTAAAGGCACAATTGTGATATCTTCTGGGAACGAAGTAGGCTAAAGCTTGGGGGAAAAGAGCATGGGTTTGGATAGGCCCCTCTCTTTGAGGTTAAACTGGGAAAAAATTCTCTACATCTTGTTCTTTTTGGCCGCCGTTTTCACCCGTTTCTGGGCCCTTGGGGTCAGGGCCATGAGCCACGATGAGAGCCTGCATGCCCTCTACTCCTACTACCTCTACTCCGGCCGAGGTTACCAGCATACGCCCATGATGCATGGCCCCTTCCTATTCCATGCCAACGCTCTCATCTACTTCCTCTTCGGGGTGAGCGATTTCACCGCCAGGATAGTGCCCGCAATTTTCGGCGTAGTTTTGGTCATCCTACCCTACTTCATGCGCCGCTGGCTTGGCCCCGCCGGCGCACTCCTCACCTCTTTCCTCTTCTTAATCTCACCTTCTTTCCTCTACTACTCCCGCTACATCCGCAACGATATCTATATTGCCGTTTGGAACATGCTCTTAGCAATCGCTCTGCTCCGATTCGCTGAGGAGAAACAGCCTCGCTGGCTCTACTTAGGCGCTGCTGTACTGAGCCTGGCCATTGCTACAAAAGAGGTGGCTTATATAACTGCTTTCATCGGCGTTGTGTTCATTTTAGCCGCCCTCCTCTGGGAAAACTTAATCCCAGAAGAAGCTCTGGTTGTCCGCTTATTGCTCGCGGCCTCGGTAGCATTCTTAGTGACCATCATTTTGACATTGAGCTATATCGCTCTGGAAAGGCCAGTAAGCCTTCCTGCCCCCGTCCTCTCCTCTATCCCTTACCTTTCCTTTCTCACCGGAATCCTGGGAGGAATATTGGCCGTCGGAGTGATTGCCAGGGCAAGCTCCGAAAAGACTTTTGCTTCGGCCATCCGCACGCTTAATTCCAGGGTCGTCACAGTAAGCCTCCTCATTTTCTTAGCCATCCACGTAACCCTTTTCACCACCTTCTTCACCAACCCCTACGGCCTGATAACTGGGATACCGGGTTCAATATCCTACTGGCTTGCCCAGCATGGAGTCCAAAGGGGAGGCCAGCCTTGGTATTATTACCTGCTCCTTCTTCCCCTCTACGAATTCTTACCCCTTGTCCTGGGTACTGCTGGCTTCTTCTATTACCTCCTTAAGCCCCAAAGGGAAAAAGTTTGGTTCCAGGCCCTCTTGGCTTCCTGGCTGGTCCTTTCCCTGGTTATATACAGCTGGGCAGGGGAGAAAATGCCCTGGCTTATCCTCCACCCAGCCCAACCATTCGTAATCCTGGCCGGGATGTTCGGAGGCCAGCTTCTGGAAGGGTTCCGGTGGAAGGAGTGGTGGGAGAAAAGGGGACCTATAGCCTTAATCCTCCTTGTCCCAACTCTCGCTGCTTTAATTCAATTCCTAACTCTCAGGCCATTCCAGGGCCTTTCTCTCCAGAAGCTTTCCGTAACTATGCGGTGGCTTGGCTCACTTCTAGCTCTGGTTGGCTTCGGCTATTTCCTCTACCGCCGCCTCAGAAGGCTGGGCAAAGAGCTCTCCATTGGAACAATTGGCCTATTGGCTGGAATCGTCCTTAGCCTCCTCACCATCCGCTTTGCCTGGATGGCTTCCTTCATCAACTACGATAACGTCAAAGAGCTGTTGGTTTATGCTCACGGTACTCCGGACATAAAGATTGCCTTGGCCCAGATTGACCTCATCTCACTCCATACCGTCGGTGACCGTCAAATAAAGTTCGCTTACGATGATGATTCCACTTGGCCTTTGGAGTGGTACTTCAGGGATTATCCCAACCGAGTCTATTACGGAGCTAACCCCACTCGCGAGGCTTTGGACGCCCCCATTGTAATCGTAGGCCCTAAGAATGAAAACAAGGCTAAGCCCTTCCTTGGCGACCAATACTACCGCTTCACTTACCGGCTTGTATGGTGGCCGAAGGAAGACTATAAGGGCATGACACCGGCCCGCCTTTGGAGGATGCTTAAGGACCCCGAGACCAGACGAGCAATTTGGGATGTGTTCTTCTACCGCCGCTATAAAACACCCCTTACCCAGTGGCCCTACGTCCATTACTTTTACCTTTACATCCGCAAGGATGTTTACCAGAAGGTCTGGGAGCTGGGGGTTGCGCCCCCTCCACCGCCCGAAGAGGTTGAACCGTATGCCCGCGGCTTTAGGACTATAATGCCCTCTCTGGAGATAGGGACGTGTGGCTCAGGGCCGGGCCAATTCCTAAGCCCACGCAACCTCGCTATAGACAAGGAAGGCAATATCTACGTTGCTGACTCCGGGAACAACCGGATTCAAAAGCTCAGCCCAGAAGGCCAATTCCTCCGCCAATGGGGAAGCTCCGGCGTCGCCCCAGGCCAGTTCAACGACCCCTGGGGGATAGCAGTGGATGAAAAAGGCAACGTTTACGTGGCTGATACATGGAACCATCGCATCCAGAAATTTGACTCCGAAGGCAATTTCCTGACCTCATGGGGCTACTTTGTGAACACTGAGGGCAAGCTTGAGCAGCCCGGAGGCTTCTGGGGTCCAAGAGCCATCGCCATTGACTCCGAAGGTAACCTCTACGTGGCCGATACTGGGAACAAGCGCATCCAGAAATTCTCCCCTGAAGGCATTTTCTTAGGCCAATGGGGAGGCCTCGGCAATGCGGAAGGACTTTTTGATGAACCGGTGGGGATAGCCATTGACCCCGCCGGCAACATCTACGTTGCCGATACCTGGAACAGGCGCATCCAAAAATTTGACGAAAACTTCCAATTCATCAAAGAGTGGCCTATCTACGGTTGGGAAAGCCGTTCCGTGGTCAATAAGCCTTACCTTGTGGCCAGCCCAGA
>CAZPWR010000463.1:0-5289 GCA_964590555.1 uncultured Anaerolineae bacterium
TCAATGACTTCCTCTATCACTTTGATAAGGGCAGCTTCGTCAGCAATAAGGGCAAGGCCCTTTTTCTCCACAATCTTCTCCGGGTCCTCCCCGGTGTTGAACATTTCCCGCAGGATGGATTTGGCTGTGTTCTGGTTTATGGTTCCTTTATCCACCAGGTTTATGAGCTTGATGAAGCTTTCGGGGGAGAACTTGAGAGAATCAAAAGTGGTGCCTGTCTCTCCCAATAGCCGGAAGATTTCCCCGGTTATCCAGTGGAAGAGCTTGCGGGGATTAGGGTAGAGGGAAACGCAGGCTTCAAAGAAATCGGCGGCTTCCTTCTCAACAGTGATGGTGCGAGCTTCGGCAGGGGAAAGGCCGTATTGGCTTTGGAAGCGCTCGCTCTTGGCGTCAGGAAGCTCAGGAAGAGAAGCCTTTATCCTCTCAACCCACTCCCTACTTATCACCAAAGGTGGAAGGTCAGGCTCAGGGAAGTAGCGGTAATCGTGGGCATATTCTTTGGTCCGCTGGATCACAGTAGTTCCCTTCTCTTCATCCCATCCCACCGTTATTTGCTCCACCTTCTTCCCCTGCTCCAAAAGCCTTTTCTGCCGTTCAATTTCGTACTCTAAGGCTTGTTTCACGAACCGGAAGGAGTTTATGTTCTTGATTTCAACCCTTGTGCCGAGCTCGGATGAGCCCTTTGGCCGCAAGGAGACGTTGGCTTCGCAACGCATAGCGCCTTTCTCCATGTCGGCTGTGGAGACGCCGAGGTAGCGAAGTATGGTGCGGAGCTTTATGAGGTACTGCCTTGCCTCCTCAGGCGAGCGGATGTCTGGCTCGCTTACGATTTCCATGAGGGGAACGCCGGCTCTATTGAAATCTATGAGGGTATAGTCCCCAAAGTGGAAGAGTTTAGCAGTGTCCTCTTCCAGATGAACCCTTCGGATCCTAATGCGGCGGATTTGCCCATCCACTTCTATATCCAGCCAGCCATTGAAGCAGAGCGGGAGGTCGTATTGGGAAATCTGGTAGCCTTTGGGAAGGTCAGGGTAGAAGTAGTTTTTGCGGTCAAACTTGGCAAATTCAGCGATCTGGCAATTGAGGGCGAGGCCAGTCATTATGGTGTATTCCACAGCTTTGCGGTTTATTACTGGAAGCGTCCCGGGCATCCCAAGGCATACAGGACAAACCAAGGTGTTAGGCTCCGCCCCGAAGGTTTCAGCGCTGCAGGAGCAGAACATTTTGGATTTGGTGAGAAGTTGGACATGGACTTCCATTCCTATGACAGCTTCATACTCCATTACCGCTCTCCTTCTCGCGGAATCTTTAGCTTCTTAAGGTCAACTTTTTTGAGCCTGGGGTTGTGTATGCGACCGGGGATTCTTCCCCTCTTGGCCCGCGGCTCTCCTTCAACTTCTTTGATGTCGGCGGTGAAATCTATGGGTGGAGCGCCGCTTATAGCGCTCCCTACGCCGAAAGCATCAACCGGAGCCCCTGCTTCTCGGAAGAGGCGGATGCGTTCCGCATCTATGCCCCCACTTACCACTATCTTAACCCAAGTAAAGCCAGCCTGGTCAAGCCTGGCTCTTACTTCTTTGACCAAATCTGGGGTAACTCTCCCTCGTTCGGGGGGAGTATCAAGGCGAACTCCCCAAAGCTTCCTCCCAAGGGCTTGCGCTACCCTTATGCTTTCCTCTGCTTCATCTTTGAAGGTGTCAACCAAAGCTATACGAGGTATATCGGGAGGCATGTGGCGGTCAAAGGCTTCAACGGCTTTAACGGTATCGTTAAAGATGAGGATCATGGCATGGGGGATTGTGCCCGAAGGCTTTATCCCCGCCAGTTTAGCTCCAGCGGTAGTAGCGCATCCTGCACATCCTCCTACTATGGCCGCATACTCCATCCTTGCCGCTACTTCAGGGTGGACGTGGCGAGCCCCGAAGCTTATCACAGGTATATTTCCAGCAGCTTTAACGCACTCCCTGGCTGCGGTAGCCCAGCCGCTTTCGTGGGCCAGGATGCCCAAAATTGCTGTCTCATATATCCCGAAGCTCAGGTAAGGGGCTATTATCCTTAGGACCACTTCTTTGGCGGCCATTTCTTCCCCTTCTTCCAAAGCCCACACCTCGGCATCTTCCGGCAGCACTATGGACAATAGCTCCAGCACTTCTTTCATCCCGCACAGCACCCCAGGCTTGTTGGGGAAAATTTCCATAGTTACAACCGGATTTAGCCCCTCAGCCTCCAGGATAGCTTTAGTCCGAAGGAAATAGACATCGGCTGTTTCGCCTGAGAGGATGGGATGGGAAAAGGGGAAGTCTTTCATTTCAAGCCTCCGAGCTATATGATTTTGGCTCCAAGGACTTTCTCCATGTGCTTGAGGGCAAAAGCGTGGGCTTCGGGGTCAAAGCTGGCGACGCAATCCTTGGGAACTTCCACTGGATAATCGCGGTTTCGGGCATCGGCCACGGTGTGCATTACGCATATATCGGTGCAAACCCCGCAAATGATGAGTTTTTCGGGCTTTAAGGCCTTTAAGCGCTCATCCAAATCGGTGTCAAAGAAGCCGCTGTAACGCCGCTTGGGGATTATGGTGCCTTTCTCCACAAACTCTTTAAGTTCGGGAATAATTTCCACTTCTGGTGTGCCCTTTACGCAATGGGGTGGGAACATTTGGAATTCCTTATCGTCCGGGTCGTGGGAGTCTGCGGTGAAAAAGAGATATGAGCCCTTTGCCAGCTCTTCCTCCAAAAGTTTCCGGACGGCAGGGATTATTTTGCGCGCTTCAGGCCCGCAGTAGAGCGGGAAGCCTTCCTCAAGGAAGCCTCTCTGCATGTCTACCACAATGACAGCATTAGCCATAGCTAACCTCCTAAGAGGGATTGCGTGAATCATTTTAACTTATCGCTATGCATCAGTCAAGTAAACAGCCCGGCCGGAAGTGGAAAGGACGCTGGAAGCGCCCTCCCCCATTAGATTTTCGGGGAAGAGGGGCGCTTTAGCGTCCCTCCTTTGCCTTAGTTTACGGCCAGGCTTTTTGTAAAGTAGAGGATTCGCAAAAGTACAGTGAGGTGAGTGAGGATGGCCAGCGTGAGCAAAACCCAATAGCCTTTTCCCAAAATTCCACCAAGCATTATGAGGAAAAGCCTGCCATCTCTTGGGACAAGCCTGGGTAGAAAGGGGGCATCGCTTTTGGCGTGAAGAGAGGCCTCAGCCCTGGCCCGGGAATAGCTTATCATGAGGCTTCCCAAGAGAGCTAAAATGCCTATGGCCCATGTGCCGGCATAACCTTCGTGTTGGGCTGACCACCATGTCATACCCAACACTATAGCCGCGTCGGCGTAGCGATCCAGCACGGCATCAAAGAAGGCCCCAAAGGGGGATACCATCCCCTTTAGCCGAGCCAAGTCGCCGTCAACCCCGTCCATTACCGAGGCTATCTGGGTCAAAATTCCACCCAATAAGTTTTGACCCTTTAGGAAAGCGATTCCGGCCCCAAGCCCGGTGAGAAAGCTTAAGAAGCTTATAAAATTGGGAGTGATTGGGGTTGGGGCGAGGGCACGGGCCAAGGGCCTTGAAAGCCTCCGGTTCAAGTATTGAGATATAATCCCTTCGGGCATTTTTGGCCTCCCTTATAAGCTTAATTTCCGCCCACCTCAAGTCTTCAAAGGTGTCCACATCCATCCAAAAGCACCCGCTTACATCGCATGCCCTTAAGCCAGAGCCGTGCTTTATCAAGTAATTCAAGGCATCGCTCAGCTCGCAATCACCCTTCTCTTTTACTATACACCTAATGGCGGAGAAAATCTCCTCGGATAGGACGAAAAGCCCAGTATCAACGCCATTGAACTGCGGCAGGTCCTTCCCTATGGCTTTTATCCTTCCTTCTCTGTCCACTAAAACTTTGGTGGCCTCCTCCACTATCTTGGGGTCGGGGTCAAAATCTACGGCCAAGAAATTGCCGCCGGAACGGCTCTGACGGAGGGCCTTTAGGATAAGCTCTGGGCTTAGGAGGTGGTCAGCCATAGCCAGGATGAATGGATAGCTGCGGATGTAACTTTGGCTGGCTAACAGAGAGATAGCGTTCCCTTTTTCGTATTCGGGGTTGTAGACTAAGACGATTTCGGCATTGTAAGGGGCTTCGCTGATTAGGTACTCTTTTATCCGCCAGGATTTGTAGCCTGTGACAATGGTTACATCCTTCACCCCGGCCTTTTCCAGGGCCTTAACGGTGTAATCCAGCATCGGCCTCCCCAGCACCTTGACGAGAGGCTTAGGGGTAAATAGGGTTAATGGAGCCAATCGGCCACCATCGCCAGCGGCTAAAATTACTGCTTGCATTTCTCCCTCCCAATGGTAAAAGTTAAGTTTAGCCATTAGTTTCAATTTTGGGGAGGGACAGTGACGAGAAGAAACTGAGGAAGCTGTCCCTCTTCCTACGCCTACGGGGTTAGCTGTCGGGTTCGGGTCGGAAGAGTGACCCTACCTGCTTACGCAGGATTCACCCCAATCCTCCCCAGCATTGGGGAGGAAAAATTTGGTTCCCCCGCTTCCCTTTAAAGTTAAGGGAATTCGGCGTGCAGAATTATTTTACCGTATAACCTGGAATTAAGCAATTCGGCAGGTTAACCTGGCCCGAAGATCGGGTGTGTCCCAAAAGCCTTTCCGCTCAGGCAAAGAGGAGGCGCTAAAGCGCCCCTCTCCGTCCTGGCGACCCGCTTCCCCGAACGGCTACCGGTGGGAGAGGGCGCTTCCAGCGCCCTGTGCAATCTCAGCCCACCGGGCCCCGACGATTTTGGGACGCACCCTCAAAAAATCCGGCCTGGACGCCCATCGGCGATTGTGATATAATAAGCTGCAATTTCATCTGCCTTCGGAGGAATGCACCATGGAAAAAGAGGTCATGCTTGGGAACGAAGCTATAGCCAGGGGGGCATGGGAAGCAGGGATTGAGGTCGCTGCCGCTTACCCTGGCACCCCTTCTACCGAAATCCTGGAAGCCTTCGCCCGCTACCCTGGGGTTTACGCTGAGTGGTCCGTAAACGAGAAAGTAGCCTTGGATGTGGCCGTAGGAGCGGCTTATTCCGGCCGAAGGGCTATGGCCGCCATGAAGCACGTTGGCCTCAATGTGGCTGCCGACTCCTTCTTCTATGCTTCAATGACCGGAGCCGAGGCTGCATTAATCGTCATAACCGCTGATGACCCAGCAATGCACTCTTCCCAGAACGAGCAAGATCACCGCCGCTACGCTAAATTTGCCAAGGTCCCAGGCCCTCAGCCCTCCGAGACCGCAGCGGTGTGGGCGAA
>CAZPWR010000464.1:0-2718 GCA_964590555.1 uncultured Anaerolineae bacterium
CGCCTTCGGACCTCCTAATCCTCAAAGCCTATCCGTGGCTTGAAGGAAAGATTGCTTCCTTTGTGGAGAAGTTGCCGTTTGATGCCGAAGTCGTGTGGAGAATCGCTGAAGTCCTCAGGGATGAAAATGCCTTCATTTTGGCTGCGGGCAGGGTGCCAAGTTATGCCTGGGAGAGGCTGGAGAGGGAAGCCCTCTGCCGAACAAGGGTTATAAGCGAAGAGCGAGGGATGCGCTCCAGCGGGAGGCTGGCCAGAGGAGAAGTTCGCTCCCTATTGGGCTGCCTTGTAGAAACCTTGGGGCCGGAGGGGTTCTTCCAAAGGGCAGCGGAAATGGCTAAAGCTGCAATCATTGATACAAGGGTGCTTATGGCCCACCGGGGAATATGGCCACCGGATGAGGAAAGGTTCGCTTCGGATCTGATGATTCCAGAGGAAATTTCGGACCCATGGCTCAGGGATTTTACCCAAGCGGCCAAAGAGGCCACGATCCCAGTCCTCTTAGGCGGGCATTCATTGGTCTGCGGCGGAATCATGGCCCTTGTGGACATAGCCCGCTCTCAAGGGCTAAAGGGGAGGAGGACCGAATCCTTCCCTTGGGATGTGGGCAGCCTGAGCAATCCCTCAGGAGAGGGCTTGTAAAGGCCAATCTCAAGAAAATATTGGCCGGGCTTGAGCTCTGAGGGCAAAGGTATTTCATGCACATCCACTATGAATTCGCCGGGAAGCCAGGAGGTGGTTGGAGCATTCCCTCCATCGGGTGGAGAATCGTGGCCGGCTATGTAGCGGCCCCCTTCGTCCAGAAGGTGGGTGAAGACGGTGTAAGAGTCGGGGATTCGCTCCCGACATTCCCAGAGCAAAGTCAACTTTAGCTTGCCGCCTTCGCGGCCGATTTCGTAGCCTCTGAGGGCAATCCCCCGGCCGAAGAGGATTTCCAAACCCCCTATAACCCCCCTAATAGGGGGGTAGGGAGGAGGGGAAAAGAGGCGGGGTCTCCCTTTGATTGAGATTTCTCCAGGGATTGTTTGGCCACCCAGGGCAAGCCTGTATTTTCCAGGAGGAATATCTGGAGGTATGGGCAACTCAACCCACTCCCACCAAGCTTCACCTTCCGCTTCCGCCTTGCCCGATAAGCTCACTTCCCATACGGTGGCAATTTTGCCGCTTTCATCCAGTAAGGAAAACTCAAAAGGAGCAGGGACGCCAAGCTTTAGGGCTTCCCAGTAGCTTTTGAGAAAGAGGGATTGCCCTGGGGCAAGCTCTGGAGGAAACCCCCCGTGCCCCAAGAAGGCTAAGTCTCCCAGTTCAATCCGGCAAGGGGATTGGACCTGAAGCGCAGAGGGAGGAGTAGCTTTTACGGGCTTTACAACTTCTATCGGCCCTAACCTTAGCTCCGTCCCGGCAGGGTTACCGATTGGGTCCAAAACTGGGAGCCGTTCCCCAGAGCTTTCTCCGTAGACCGCAATTGAAACCCAATACCGGCCTGGAATGGTCCCGAGGGGGACGGGGATTGAGAGGAAGACCCATGAGCGGTTGACACTGCCCCAGAAGGGGGTTCTTAGGTGGCGGTCGTTTAGGAGCCAGCGGTCATCTTGGCTAAGGAGCAAGCCCCTTTCATCGCGGAGGTATCCAGCCGCTTTGAGAGCTTCGGCTGTAGGTTGGGCAAGGTGCCAGTATAGGGCTATCCATACGTTGTGGCCTGGCGCTACAGAAGGCGAATCCGGCGAAGAGGAAACAGGGGTCGGCTCTCTGCCTCCCCAATCGGCCTTCTCCAGGATTAAAAAGTCCCCAAACTTGGCCCCAATCTCTTCAGGCGAAGGAGCAAAAGAGAAGGCAATTTTCCCCTCCGGAAGTCGGTATCGCCAAAGCTTGTAGCCGGTGAAGGAAACCTCTTCTAAAAGTTCCCCATGCTTGTCCAGCAAAAGCTTGATTATCCCCCTGGGGTCGGCATCCGACTTGAACCAATGGACGAGTATAGCCTGCCTCTTCCCTTCCGTCACCTCTGAAAGTTTAGCGGGCAGAGAGTAGGGGTCGGCAAAGAGGTAAAAGGCTCTGGCGAAGTTTTCCCGATTGGGCTGAAAGCCAGGCCAATAGAGGTTGAGAGGGAAGGGGGCATCGGTAATGATTACATCGGCCGGGGAAGTGTGAGAGTAGAGGTAAGAGACCAGGGCTCGGGAGTCTTCGCGGATGAAGGAAGGGGTTCTGGCTTCCTTCCAAAGGCCTAAAGCGAAAAGGCCTGTTAACGTAAGGCCTATAGCCCAACTAAGCCCTTTCTTCCCCCAAGCCGCCGCGCCGACCAGGAGGTAGAGGGCAGGAGAAATGCCGGCAATGTAGCGGGGTTCAAAAGCTCCGCCTTTTTGGAAGAAGGAAAGGTAATAGAGGCCGGCAGGTATCACCAGCCAGCTAAGGAGGAAGAGGGCTTGCTCCCACCGCTTTGAGGCAATGATGGCAAAAGCGCCCAGGAGAGAAAGGGGAACGATGAGCTGTGGAGATATCCCCCAGGCTGCGATAAGCTCTTTTAGGAAAGAAGGCAAGCTGGGGATGGCCAAGTTAAGGTTAGCGTAGCCCAAGGTTTGTTGCAAAGCCCTGGGAAGCTGTGGGAGAAAGAGGGCTAAGGCTGTGACAAAGGCTAAAAAGGTCAAAGCGAAGCCCCTTAGCCCCTTCTTCAACGACCAAATGGCGAGGAAGAAGGCCCACCCAGCCAGAACCCAAAACGCCGAGT
>CAZPWR010000465.1:0-3758 GCA_964590555.1 uncultured Anaerolineae bacterium
CCTCCTTTACGGTGACCCTACTGGACTAAAGGTTATGTTTGCGGAATATCATCCCAGGGAGCATCCGCCCAGTTGGCAGGAAACCCTTTACCTCTTTGAAGGGGTCCGGAAATCTTTCTGGGCTGTCTTCGGTTGGTTCAACGTTACGGTGCATCCTTGGATTTATTCAGCTTTGGATTGGTGGATGGCGATTGGCTTAGTGGGGTTTGTCCTTTTCTTGGTGCCAGCTATGTGGGGTAAAAAGGGGGAAAAGTTTTCCCTTTGGTTTGTGACCTTTTTATGGGCTGTTACCCAACTTTTTGCCCTATGGCTCTGGATTCAGAAACGCTATCCCCAAGGACGGATGCTTTTCCCCGCCTTAGCAGCTTTCTCAGCTATCTGGGTGAAGGGGTGGACAACCCTTCTACCGGGACGGTTAGGGAAATGGTTCACTTTTCTATCGGCCTTGGCTTTAGGAGCTTTGGCTTTGTACAGCCCTTGGAGCTACATCCGTCCGGCCTATGCCCCTCCTCCTTTGCTGGAAGAATCGGAAATACCGGCAGGCTTGAGCAGGCTCAATTGGACTTACGCTGATTCCATAAAGCTTTTAGGGGTTGAAATATGGCCCCAATCGGTTAAGCCTGGCCAAGTCTTGAATGTAAGGGCATGCTGGCAAGTATTAAAACCTTTGGATAAAAATTACAGCATCTTCGTTCACATATGGGGGCGTGGGGGTGTGAGGCCAGGGGGTGAGACCCTCGTCCAGGTGGACACTTTCCCCGGCTTTGGGAACTTGCCGTTCCGCTGCATTCCCCCGGGCAAGGTGCTATGCGAGGTTTACCCCTTGCGCATCCCTCCGGATGCTGAAGCCCCCGCTAAGCTTACCGTTGAAGCGGGGGTGTACGATTTTTATGAGCCAGGGCGTCCAGGCCTAAAGGCAGTGGACGAAAATGGCCATTACATACCTTTGGGAATAGTGGGTTATGCGGCCTTAGAGCCCTTTGAGTGGCCATCCCTTCCGCCAGAAGCCCTGCCTCTCAATTATCGGTTTTCGGATGGAATAAAGCTCATTGGTTTCTCTTTAGAAAGAGACGTGCTGAAGCTTTATTGGTTCGCTGAAAGAAGGCCCACTCGCGATTACACAGTTTTTGTCCACCTTGTAAACGAAAAAGGGGAATGGGTCGCGGGGTTTGATGGGATGCCTATGGGAGGGGATTTTCCCACTTCGCTCTGGCCTGAAGGTGCACTGGTAAAGGATGAAAGGAAAATAACACTCGAAGGCTTACCCCCTGGGGAGTACACCTTGAAAGTAGGCCTCTACTTTTTGGAAACCATGGAACGCCTTAGAGTTGAAGGCCCCAATGGCCCAGTGCCCGAAGGGGCTGTAACCCTCAAACGACTCTACCTGCCCTAAAGTAAACTTCTTATTTGCCGGCTCAGGGAAGCCCAGTAGTTTAGCCTTTGGTTAATCCTCTCGGTAAATCCTGACCCGCCGGTAAGGTTCTTTGCCCACGCTGTAGGAAGAGAGGTTAAATTGGGCTGCCAGGAGGTGTTGTTGGCGGCGGATTGGAGCGCTCTGAGGGCTTAATTCCACCATCGGGACCCCACTAAGCACTTTTTTTATCGCTTCCTCCGCCTCCCTTATAGCTGCGGCAAGGGGGTCGGCACCGCTTTGCCCAAGCTCAAAGATGTCGGCCAGGCATTCTTCTATCTGGGCTACGGTGTTAGAACGCAGGACATAGACCGGGATGCCTCTCCTTTCTGCTTCCACTATGGGCTGGAGGCGTTTGCGGTAGAAGCTTTTGAGGGTAAGGAAGACATCGCTCTGGTTTAAGTCTTTAACGACAATGAAGGGAACTTGGAGCTTGCGGGCCGCCTGCCTGACTTTATTTTCCCCTAAGCCATAGAGGTAACCCCTTATAGCCACTTTTTCCCTGGGCTGAGGAACCCTCGGCAGAAAGGGCGCTCTTTCCAAGGAAGGCGGTGGGAAAGTGGCTTTCTCCCTAAAAACTCTGCCATCTTCTGTCCGATAGCGGATTTCGGCCGGGATTGGGTTACCCCTCAAAATGGCATCCACTGCCGCAGCCACGTCGTGATGGATGGCCAAGCGGTTCCAATCCTTTATCTCAATCACGACATCAAACGTAGGAGGAGCCCTGCGCTCCAGTACAGTTTTCTGGGTACCTCGCCTCTTGGCCTCTTCATCGGAAAGAGTTACGCTTTCAATCCCTCCCACAAGGTCAGCTAAGGTGGGGTTCATCATCAAGTTATCCAGTGTTTCACCGTGGGCAGTAGCTATCAGTTGCACGCCTCTTTCGGCTATGGTTCGGGCGGCTTGGGCTTCCAGTTCCCTACCGATTTCGTCTATGATTATGACTTCAGGCATGTGATTTTCCACGGCTTCAATCATCACTTCGTGTTGGAGGGCAGGAGTTGGGACTTGCATTCGCCGCGCCCTACCGATAGCGGGGTGAGGTATGTCTCCATCGCCGCCAATTTCGTTGGAGGTGTCCACGATTACCACCCTTTTCTTTTCGGCCAATATTCGGGCCACTTCCCGGAGCATGGTGGTTTTACCTACACCTGGCCTCCCCAGGAGCAGTATGCTCTTACCCGATTCCACAATGTCTCTTATGATGTCAACAGTGCCGTAGACGGCCCTCCCCACTCGGCAAGTTAGACCCACAATCCGGCCTTTTCTGTTCCTTATGGCCGAAATTCGGTGCAGGGTTCGCTCTATACCAGCCCTGTTATCCTCTCCGAATTCGCTTATCCTGGATACGACGTAATCAATGTCTTCCTGGGTTACCTCTTTCTCGCTCAGGATGACTTCGCCACTTACGAAGCGCGCTTCCGGAGGCCTTCCCAAGTCCATTACTACCTCCAGTAGCTCGCTTCCACGGTTTATGCGCCTAAGTGCTTCCTCAATGTGAGGAGGGAGGACCGCTAAAAGGGCATCTAAGTCATCCCTTATTTCAATTGGCCTTACTTTGAGTTCAGTGATTTCCTCAGCGAGCTCCAACATCTTTCACTATCACCTCCTTAAGAGATTGCAGGGATTTGTTTTAAGATTGCTTTTTCCATGGCCAGGATGTTTCTGACCATGATGGAAAGGCTCTTCTGAGGGGGAAAGCCCCATTCTTCAAGGCCTTTAGCTAATGCCCCCTCGTAGCTTCTCACCCTTAAGGCGAAAGGCAAGTGGAAATTGGCTTTGGCCCAAGCCAGAGCCATCCCTACAACTTTTGTGCTTTGAGCTTCATAGCCTGGGGAGAGCAAAAGCCTCATCCAACCACTTTCTCCCTCTCTCCAGGCGCTTAAGAAAGCTATAGGATTACCGCTCTCTTTAAGCACAACCTCTTTCTGTTCCACCATAAGCTTGTTTGGAAAACTGAGTTTTTTTGTGCCAGGGCCTCCCTCTATCTGACGAACCGGAGTGGGGGTTATGCTCTGGTAAGCTTTAACCCGTGCCAAGAAGTCTTCTTTGCTCAAAGGTTGCCACTGGCCCGGTTCTGGAAGGCCTTCGGGCAAAGAGTCTACAAAGTAAAGGAATTCACGGGCGTATACGGAAAAGCCTGCCTGGCGGAAAAAACCTTCTTCTCCTTCCGAAGCATCAATGAATAGCTTTTTGACCCCAAATGTCCCCAGTCGCCAGCAAACGTAGTTCAATAGCGGTTCCCCAACAGGGGCATAGGACGGCGCCGGAGCAAGGTATATTACCTCTACCCCTTCCCGCCCGTAGCTTTTGCGAGTTTGTATGAAGCCTTTCTCTTCCCCTAAGA
>CAZPWR010000466.1:0-1658 GCA_964590555.1 uncultured Anaerolineae bacterium
TTTCAATGTCGCGCCTATCGGTTTGGGTGATGCGCTTTATCACCTTGAACCAGGAGGAGTTGTCATCAGTATGGCGGGGTGGACGAGGAACTTCAGGCTCTTTACCAGGCTCGTATCCGGCTTCCTTGAGCTTTGATTCCAAGGTGGCAGGGTTAAGTTTAGAACTATCGTAGGACACGATGACCTTTCTAAGCATAGAGCTGGCATAGACCTCTTTTACCCCGTCCAAACTCAGAAGCAGCTCCCTTACGTTTTTCACGTGGTGATCGGCGTACATTGAAGGCAAGTCAATGACTACCTTTTCCATGGCCGTTTCCTCCTTAACTCAATTATACTAATTTAGACCAAATTTGTCAAATTTACTCAGTGTTTGCTCAGAGGGGGGCCAAAAGGCCCCCCTGTTAACCTTTTAGAACAGCCCCTTAATCTTCCCGGTCTCCAGGTCAATGTCCACATCCATGAAGGCTGGGCGAGAGGGTAGACCGGGCATAGTTCGCATCTCCCCGCAGAGTGGGTAGAGGAAGCCCGCCCCAACCGAGGCCCTTATGTCTCTTACAGGCAATCGGTAATTTTTAGGTGCGCCCTTCCAGTTCGGGTCGTGGCTGATGGAAAGGTGGGTCTTAGCCATGCAGATTGGGAATTTGTCGTAGCCAAGCTTGGTGTAAAGCTCTATCTTGCGTTCGGCCTCGGGGGAGTAATCAACTCCATCGGCCCGGTAAATCTTGGTGGCAATGATTTCAATCTTTTCCTTGATCGGGATATCCAGTGGGTAGAGGAAGCGGAAGTTGGAAGGCTTCTTGCAAGCTTCCATGACCGCTTCGGCGAGTTCTACTCCTCCCTCACCGCCCTTGGCCCAGACTTCGGAGATGCAAGCGGCTTCGGCGCCGAATTCCACAGCTGCTTTCTTTATAAGCTCAAGCTCGGCCTTGGTGTCGGTGGGGAAGCGGTTGATGGCCACAACCACCGGGACACCGAAGAGCCTGACGTTCTCTATGTGAACCCTCATGTTCTCAAGGCCTTTTTCCAGAAGCTCAAGGTTTTCCTGGGTGTAAGCGGGGTCAAGTGGACGGCCAGGCACAACCCTTGGGCCTCCGCCGTGCATCTTAAGGGCCCTCACGCTGGCTACGAGGACGACGCAGTTGGGGATTAAGCCTGATACTCGGCATTTGATGTTGAAGAACTTCTCCATGCCACAGTCAGCACCGAACCCTGATTCGGTAACGACGTAGCCATCTTCCCCAACCAGCTTTATGGCGATGAGGTCGGCAACAACGGAGGAGTTGCCGTGAGCGATGTTGGCAAAGGGGCCAGTATGGACGAAAGCAGCACTCCCTTGGAGAGTTTGCATGAGGGTGGGCATTAAAGCATCTTTCAATATGACAGCCATCGCTCCGGCTACACCCAAGTCCTCGGCAGTTATGGGGTTACCCTTCTTATCTGTGCCGATTACTATGCGGCCCAAGCGTTCCCTGAGGTCCCTGAGGCTCGTAGCCAGAGCCAGGATGGCCATCACTTCAGAGGCCACGGTGATGTCAAAGCCGGTCTGGCGAGGGCGCCCGTCCTCTTCTGTGCCAAGACCGATTATAACGTTCCGCAGGGCGCGGTCGTTGACGTCTACCACCCGGGGCCATGTAATGGAGTAGGGGTCAATGTTGAGG
>CAZPWR010000467.1:0-4534 GCA_964590555.1 uncultured Anaerolineae bacterium
CCGACATAATTTCGCCTGGCCGTAAACGACCAGGCTAAGCAGAAGGGGCGCTAAAGCACCCTTTTTGCGCCGACTAAAGCCGTCCTCTTTAGGCCTTCAGCCTGTTGTCGGCCTCCGCCGACCTAATTTCGCCTGGCCGTAAACGACCAGGCTAAGCAGAAGGGGCGCTAAAGCGCCCCCTTTTGCGCCGACTAAAGTCGTCCTCTTTGGGCTTTCAGCCTGTGGTCGGCCTTCGCCGACCTTAAATCTTAAGCAATTTTATTGTCAGCGAAGGCTTGCGCCTGGCGTTACACATGCCCCAAAAGGCCGATTTTCAATCGGCGGAATCAAGGCCTTAGCTGAGAGCCAGTCTTAATGTAAACGACCAAGCTCAGCAAAAAGAGACCCTCCTCCAGCCGGGCTTGGCCCAACTCTCCAAATAATCGTTTGGCTTTTCGCCGGCAATTTGATATAATTTCCCAAAGAGGAGAGGGGTTAAATGCAGTTCCTTTACCTTCTTGCCGACAGGATTGGGGTTTTCTTCTTTTATTTTTTCACCCTGCTGGTGCTTCAGGCAGGGGCGTTCTTAGCTTATAGCCTTCAGAACCGCTTCAGGGATGAGAAAGCTTTACCCATCTTCATCTCTTTCTCTTGTGCACTCCTTTTACGCTTCCTCCTTTTGATTGCCATAGTTGCAGCCCCAGCCTTTGGGATTCAAACGGTAACTTTATTGCCTCCGTTGGAACGCTTGGTGGGCTTTGCCTCACTGGCCTTATTCGTTTGGGCCTTCGCTTTGCTAACCCTTCGCTCTCCTAACCGCCACACCTTCCTTTTCCTAACCCTTTCCTTAGCCCTGTTCGTTTACCTGGCCGATGCTCTGACCTGGCCATCTCTCTCCGCAAGCCAAGAGTACAATGCCTCCGTAAGGGCTTTGGTGTGGGGGCTTTCAAGCGCCCTCCTCGGCTTCGTAGGGTTCGTAACCGCACTTTTGGGCCTTGGCGAACCGCTCTCGGCGGGCTTTTTCCTGGCCCTTTCCCTCGGCCACTTGCTCCAGGTTCTGAACCCGCAGGGCTTCCAAGGAATGCCATTGTGGGTTCGCTGGGCTGAATTGGTGGCTTATCCTCTCCTGCTTTTGCCCCTACTTAGGGACCTTTCTTTACCCCCACAGCCGGAAGAATCGCCCCAAGCGGCTGAAGCTTTGAGCTTTGTCAAGTTCTACGACGCCGCTTACAAAGGCACATTCTCCATAGACCTTCCAGTCGTCATGGAAAACGTTGCGGTCGGAATCGCCAAGGCTTTAAATATGCCCACAAGCTTTGTGCTCCTGGTGGATGAGGAAAACCCGGACCTGGCCCATGTGGCCGTTTTTTCGGATGGTGGCGTGAAAAAGTTCAAGCTGAATTTACCCCAGAACCCCTTCCTTGAAGAAGCCCTCAGGCTCGGTGAGCCAGCATTAATCCGAGATTATGCTTCTCTCCGGGCGTGGGAACAGCTTCTGGGGATGAAGCTCCAAACCCTGGCTCTTTCGCCAATAATAAGCCGTGGGGCTACGCTTGGCTTAACAGGCGCTTGTTCACCAGAGTATTCCCCCTTGCCTGAATGGCGGTTGAAGCTCTTAAGGACCATAGCTGGGGAAATGCGCTTAGCTGTGGAGAGGGCCAGGATTTACCGCTCACTGGAGAGGAAGATAGAAGACCTCTCGTGGGAGATTCGCAACAAGGAGAAGCTTGTAGCCCGCTACGAATCCCTCCTTAAAGAAGCCAGGGAGCAAAGGGAAGAGGAAAGTCAAGAGATTTTTGACCGCATTTCTTTCCTGGAAAAGAGGGCAAGAGAATTGGAAGCGGAGCTGGAGAAAGCCCGTAAAGAGGCAGAGGAATTCAAGGCCCAGGCCATGGCCGAATCGGCTAAAGTTAAAGCGCTTCAGGAACAGCTCAAGAGCGTGGTAGAAAAAGGCAAACCCTCCGACGAATTTCTTAACTCCATACCCATAGGCCTTGTAGTAGCCGATGCCACAGGTAAAGTTAACTGGTGCAACGGGGCAGCCGAAGAACTTTTAGGGTGGCCTTTGAAGGAATTCTCCGGACAACCCCTTTCCAGCCTCAGCGATAGCCCTCAGTGGCTTTCCGCTGTGGAAAGAATCCTGAAGGGAGAGGGCCGAGTTACTGCCCTATTGGAAATCGGCAAGAAAACCTTGAGAACAGAGCTTGCCCATTCCGGCTCCAGCATTTTCTTAACCCTGTCCGACGTAACAGCTGAGGTTGAAGCCTTAAGGAACAAGGACCGGCTAATGGCCTCCATCGCTTCCGATATACGCAATCCCCTCACAATCATCATCGGTTACACTGACTTGCTCCTGAGCGAGTCGGTTGGGCTTGTGGGTGAAATGCAGCGCCGCTTCTTGCTTAAGATAAAGGGTGCTGTGGAGAAACTGCACAAATTCGTCAACGACCTCCTCAATCTGGCGGCCATTGAGAGCGGTTCTTTCAGCTTAAAGTTTACCCTGGTAGAAGTTGAAGAACTCTTAGGGGAAACAATGGCCTTAGTTAGGGCCCAGATGGAAGCAGCTGGAGTTAAGTTGGAGGCAAAGGTTCAGGAAGGTTTACCTCCTATAGAAGTAGATTTTGACGGGATACGCTATGTCCTAAGCACTTTGCTCTCCAACGCTATAGCGTGCTCACCACCAGGCAGCACGATACGGGTGGAAATCACCGCTGAGCCTTCGGAAGGCAAGCCGAACTTCCTCAAGCTGGCGGTTACAGACGCCGGTGGGGGAATCTCAACTGAAGATTTAAGCCAAGTCTTCACCCGCTTCGCTTTCCCGGACCAAAGCCTAATCCGGGGCCTTGGGGAAAAGGGTGTTGGCCTTTCCTTGGTAAAAACCATTGTAGAACTTCACGGGGGCCGCATCTGGGCCGAAAGCGTAATGGGGGTCGGAACCACTTTCTTCGTCCTCCTACCTTTCCGGCAAGGGGATTCCGTATCTGAGGGGAAGGGATGGGAGAAAGAGGATACCAAATAGCCGCCGGAATAGCTGCCGCAGCTTTTATGATTATAACCGTGGCCGCGGCTTTCCTACTGAGCTCGCAGGTCCAGCCACTTGCGAAGCCTTCCCCTTCTCCTACTTTTAGCCCCACTTTTCTTCCTGTTCCTACCTCAACTCCTCTTCCCCCATCTCCTACCCCAACCCTTTTCCCGACCCCTTCGCCGACCTTTACCCCCACCCCTTATTGCTTGCCTCCTTATGGTTGGACCATTTACGTAGTAAAGCCTGGGGACACCCTTAGCTCCATAGCCCTTCGTTACCGGACAACTGTTGAGGCTTTAATGTACGCTAACTGCCTTACTTCTGCTCGCATTACTCAGGGCCAAAGGCTCTACGTTCCACCTCTTCCCCCTACTCCAACACCTGTTCCCCCGCCTCCTTCGGTATGTCGCCCTCCTTACGGTTGGATTCCTTACGTAGTTCAGCCTGGTGATACCCTTTATTCTTTAGCCGCCAGGTTCAGGACCACAGTCCAGGCCATAATGCAAGCTAACTGCCTCAATCGCTATTACCTTTACACCGGTGAAATCATCTACCTTCCTCCTTACTTTACCCCTACCCCGACCCGCAGGCCAACCTTTACCTTGACCCCAACACATACCGTTACCCCCACTCTGACCCCGACCGCTACCGTAAGCCCTACCTTAACCTTGACACCTACAGAAACCGTAACTCCTACCCCGACTGAATCCCCTACACTGACCCCAATGCCTACGGAAAGTCCTACTCCTATCCCAACCGAATCCCCCACGCCAACCCCAGAGCCTACGGAATCCCCTACCCCGACTGAATCGCCTACTTTAACCCCAGAGCCTACAGAGTCCCCTACCTCAACTCCAAGCCCGTGAGCTTATCTGGCGGGGTATGACAAACTCAGCACAAGAGGAAGCTCAGGTTTATTCGCACCCTTCGCGGTGAATTTCATCCCTTCCAAAGGGACCCGGTTATGGCTCTTGTCAAAAAAACCGGCAGACCGTAAAATATTCATTGGGGAATATGCTGAGCGAGATTACCATAAGGAATTTCGCAATAATTGATGAGCTGCGCCTGAGCTTGAAGAGAGGCTTCAACGTCTTCACAGGAGAAACAGGTGCAGGCAAATCCATCATCATTGATGCAATAAGCACCCTCCTTGGAGGCCGCACCTCAAGCGAGGTCATAAGGTCAGGTGCAGAGGGAGCCTACATAGAAGGAGTTTTCATCCTTGACGAAACCCAAGCCTCTCTTATAAGGCCAATCCTCCAGGAATACGGCTTAGAGGCCGAGGATAACACCCTCATCATATCCAGGGAGATTAGGGAAGGAAGGAGCATATGCCGGATAAACGGCCGGGCCATTCCTGCCGGAGTGCTGGCTCAGATAACCCAATACCTGATTGACATCCACGGCCAGACCGAGCACTTGGCCCTGCTTAGCCCAGCACGCCAAAGGGAGTTCCTGGACCGCTACGGTGGCTTGGAGGAGCTACGAAACCGAGTGGCGGAAAAAGTCCGGCGCCTTAGGGAAGTGAGA
>CAZPWR010000468.1:0-7566 GCA_964590555.1 uncultured Anaerolineae bacterium
GCCGGGCGGCGCCGCGGCCCCAGCGCCCACGGGGGCCAAGGGCCCGTCCAGCGGATGGCGCCCGCCGGCCAGCAGGGCGCCCAGGTTCACCGCCAGCGGGAAAGCGTTCTGGTCGGCGACGGCCCGGAACTCCTGCCGTTCCACCGAAAGCCCCAGCCGGGCCAGGCACTGGGCCACGTAGTCGGCCGCGGCGGCCTCACCGGGAGTGCCGGTGCCGCGCGGGCCAATTTCCCCTGCCAGTACCCGCACCGGCTCTACGAGGGAGACATCGCATGTTTGATGAGTTCCGCGCTCATGCTCCATACCCGCCCCCGGATGTCGGTCGTCTCGGCCATCACGGCCTCAAAGGCGGAGACAATCATATCTACCTCTTCGTCGCCGATGATGAGAGGTGGCAGCAGTTTGATGATGTTGACTCCCGGACCGCCCACCTGGGTCAGGATACGGTGGTCCTTCATCAGGGCCATCACGACCAGTTGGGCGAAGAGCCCCTTCTCGGCGGCCTCCAGCGCACTCCACGCCGCCCGAAGGGCCAGGTTGGATGGCGGACGGAACTCTATGCCGATGATGAGCCCTTTGCCCCGCACATCGGCGATCATCTCGTAGCGGTCTTTAAGTGCGGCCAGGCGGGAAAGCAACTTCGCGCCCATTGTCGCCGAGCGCTCCACGATGCGCTCCTGGTCCATCACGTACAGGGTCGCCAGCCCGGCAGCCATCGCCATATCGTTCTGGCCGAATGTGGTGGAATGGACCTGGGCCCGCTTGAGCGAACCGAACACCTTATCGTGAATCCACCGCCGCATGATGACCGCGCTGACCGGGACGTACCCGCCCCCCAGGGATTTGGCCAGGGTGACCATATCCGGCTCCAGGTTCCAGTGTTCGCAGCAGAGGAACTTTCCAGCCCGCCCCAGCCCGACTTGGACCTCATCGCAGATGAAGAGGGTGCCGTATTTGCGGCACAGCTGCTGCGCTTCGGGGAGGTAATCGTCGTTGGGGATGTAGACCCCCTTGCCCTGGATCGGTTCTACGATGAAAGCTGCCACGTCGCGCTTGCGCAGTTCCCGCTCCAGAGCATCCAAGTCATTCATTTCTACCATTACGGTGCCCGGGATAAGGGGTTCAAACCCCTTCTTGAAAACCTCTCCACCGTTGATGGAGAGGGTACCCAGGGTCAAGCCGTGGAAAGCGTGGTTAAGATAAACTATGCGCGGCCGTCGGGTTGCATAGCGGGCGAACTTGATGGCGGTGTCCACGGCATCCGCGCCGGAGTTGGCAAAGAAGACGGCATCCAAGCCTGGGGGCATCCGTTTGACCAGTTCCTCCGCCAGAAGGCCTGCCAGGAGCGGGCAATCCATCTTGACCAGGGAGGGGCGGTCCAGGGAGAGGAACTCCATCATCGCCTGCTTGATGACGGGGTGGCCGCGCCCCAGGTTGAAGACGCTGAAGCCGGAGAGCAGGTCCAAGTAGCGGTTGCCCTCTGCGTCCCACAGGTACGCGCCCTCGCCTCGCACGTAGATTTTATCAAACCCGATGATTTGCATGGCGCGTGCCATATAGGGGTTGATGTACTTCATGTGCAAGTCATACTGCTCAGCCTGCCGCTGAGCTATAAGTTGAGCCAAAGAGAAAGCCATGGCTCCCTCCTAAATATTGGATTAAGGTCGGCTTTACTGACCAGATTATTCAGTACCCCCGAAGCTTGTCTACTTCGTTGATGAGAGGGAATTGCCCTTCTAAGAAGCGGTTCAGGTTCTCCCGGAAGAGGGCCAGCAGACGTTGCGTTTCGTATTGCGTAGCCCCAGCGATGTGTGGTGTGATGAGCAAATTGGGGATATCCCAGAGCTCGCTATCAGGTGGTAACGGCTCTGTCTCAAACACATCCAATGCGGCAGCAGCAAGGCGTTTTTCCCGCAGTGCCCGGGCCAACGCTTTCTCGTCAACAATGCCACCTCGGGAAATTGCCACCAGCATTGCGCTTGGTTTCATCAAAGCCAGTTGCTCTTCCCCAATCATGTTCCGTGTCTGCGGGGTATAAGGTACCGTTATCACAACGTAATCGGATTGGCGCAGAAGGTCATCTAAGCGATCTATGCCCCAGAGGGCATCAACTTCGTCAGGCTTCTGGACGGGATTAATGTCCACAGCCAAGATACGAAGGCCAAAAGCTTTGGCGCGCTGGGCAAGTGCACGGCCGATTGCTCCTAAGCCGATGATGCCCATTGTGCTGCCAGTCAGTTCAACCATGCGGCTACGAATCTCATAAAAGGACCAGGCGTGTTTTTGTTGGCTCAGCACTGCTTCCCGGATACCGCGGGTAAAGGCCAATATCATTGCCATTGCACTTTCCGCTACAGAAGCACTGTTAACACCGCGCGCATTGGTTAGCCGAACGTCACTTTCTACCAATTCAGGGATAGCGAGGAAAGCTTCAACACCGGCGCTGGGTGCCTGAATCCACTTGAGGCGCTTTGCTGCCAGAAATAAATCGCGGTTCAGAATCCCAACGTAAACATCGGCATCGGCGATAGCGGCTTCCAAGTCATCCACTTCTAAGATGCTTTCAAACTTTACCTGCGGATACTCTTTTCGCAATTCTGGAACCGCTTCTGGCAATCCTGGGGCCAAGCCTATGAGCACTTTTATCTGCATAGGCCCTCCTTTCAGTAAGAAATCGCTAACTCTTTGCTGGTTATGAATTCCAACAATGCGGGCACACCTTGCTGAGTTTGTTCAATCCCACGGCGTATGGCGGGCACAATTTCCCGTGGGTCAGTTACACGCTCGCCATAAGCCCCCAGGGCCTGCGCAAATTCGGCATAATTACCGCTTATGTCAGTGCTTCGGTATTTCTCAGTTGCGACAGGCATAACGGGGAGTTCGCAGGCCATGCAGAAGTTGTTTGAAAGGATGATAAGGATTGGAATGCGCTCCCGCACTGCTGTTTCCAGGTCCATTCCGGTCATGCCGATCGCAGCATCGCCCATAAACGCAATGCACAATTTGTCCGGGTGGGCTAATTTGGCTCCCATAGCGAACCCCAGGCTGGACCCAAGAGGGGTAGTCTTGCCCCAGCCAATGTAACTTAAGGGAGTCACGGCTTGCCAGAAAGCCGAGAGTTGCTCGCGCGGGCTACCGGAGTCATGGGTAATGATAGTCTGGGTTACATCAACCGTGTGGAATAGGTCCCAAATAACGCGGTACGGTGAGATGGGTACTTCGTCCGATTCTAACTTGGGTTTCCACTTAGCTAACCAAGCCTCACGAATCTCTTGAATCCGAGCTGCCGTATCACTGAAGTCCGGGGCGGTGGGTCGCTTATCCTTGATTTCGGCGATTAGGGCTTGTAACACAAGTTTGGCGTCACCGATAATGGCATAATCTGCGCGCACATCTTTGTTGATGTCAAGGGGGTCCAAAGTGGCATGAATGATGACTTTCCCTGGCGGTACCGTGATACCAAACGTAGTGTAAGTAAAGCTGCACCCTATGCCAAAGATTAGGTCCGCTTCCTGAAGGAAATGGGTCACCATTGCCGGCTTAGATACGCCAGCACAGCCAAGGGCCAGGGGATGGTCCTCAGGAAAAGCACTTTTCCCAGCCAAGCTTGTCATTACCGGAGCGCCAAGGAGTTCCGCCAATTCACGGAGCTCGGCCCAGGCTTGGGCATAGTGGACGCCTTGCCCAGCATAGATAATTGGTCGCTTAGCCCGTAACAAAGCCTTAGCTGCGGCAGAAATCGCCTCCGGGTCTGGGCCAATACGCACTCTTGGAACTGGTTGGTAATCCAGAGGCTCTGGAACTTCGTCATATATTAAGTCCACTGGGATTTCCACCATCACAGGCCCAGGGCGGCCATTACGCACCTGCGTAAAAGCCCGGCGCATGATTGCTGGCACCTGAGAAGCCTGGTTAACCTGCTGGACAAACTTGGTCACGTGTCGGTAATTTAGTGAGGCATCAAAGTTTGGCGGCACACCGATCATTGAACGCATCCAGCCGGTGGGCAGGATTACAATAGGGGCTGAGTCAGAATAGGCTTGAGCAATGCCACCAAAGGCATTCTCTATCCCCGGTCCCATCTGCACAGCTACGACCCCGATGCGTTGGCCGGCAGAAGCCCGGCTAAAGCCCTCAGCAATGTTCACCGCTACACGTTCATGCCGCACGATAATTGGCCTCAAATCCGCTTCCGCGGCTGCTTCAAGGAGGTCGTTGACCGGATAACCGACCAAGAATTCGGTTCCTTCAAGCTTCAGGATTTCTATAATCGCTGTCCGCACGTCCATGGCAATTCCTCCATAAGAAAATTACACACCTTTTGCCCTTTACAGCTATTGCGGCTGGGGCTTTTCAACTTTTAGATGTACGAATGGATTTGGCTCGGCTTCGTCGGTAAGGCTTTTATTCTTCAATTGCCCTCAAGTCTTCATCAATGGCCTGGAGCTTCTCCGGGCTGATTCCGGCCTGGGGATAGTTAGCAATCATCCGGAGAGTCATCCCTTTAGCTAAGTGGACTTGAGGGTGGGTAGAAATACCCGGCAGATGCTTCTCCAGGACCGCCCGCGCTTTCTCGTTAGCCAAAAGCTCCCCTAATTTTGTGTCCACTGAGAACGGCATTTGGCACCTCCTTAGAAATTATGCAATCAAATCCGACAGTTCCGGCCATGGCCATTTGGCGGCCATATCCAGACCAATGGCTGCAAAGTAATTGGCGACCATTGCCTCCAAATCAAGGGTTATGCCAGCCAAGGGGCCGACTTCCTGTGGCGGGTTGCCCAGCTCGCGTGCAGGCAAGGGAAAATGCATCGGCAAACCCTCACGAGCATTGAAGGCATGACGCATAATTTGAATCCGCCTCCCAACCTTGAGGAATTCTTCTTCGTCAAAATCCCAGCCAGTAGCTGCATTGAGCCAGGCAAGGAAAGGAGGCTCACCCATCTGGAGGGCAAAATGGCATAGTCCGAGGGAATCGTAAGCCCGGATAATGGGGATTATTATGCCAAAAGCTTGGCCTTTGGCGGCGTAATCGTAGCGACCCGGAAGCTTGAGGCCTTTGAGGGTAAAGAAACGGCCGTAGGCTTTAAGCTCTGTTATGCCGGAGAGTGTAGCGGTGTGCCGCCCCGGAGCTGGGTCCACCGCATAGCCCAAAGCGACACCCGGTTCGTATAGGCCCCGATGCATGGGGAGCTCTTGCCCCCCGGCGTGCATCGCTGCCTCTTTTGCTTCTTCCCCCAAAAGTTCAGCCGCACGCCGAACCCCATCGGCCAGCCAGTTGCCCAACCCTTGCTCCCGCTGAGCAATCCTCCGCACCAGCTCAACAATGACTTTGCCATCGCCCCAGGCCAGCGGTAGCTCCTCGCTCAATTCGGGTGGAAGCCAACCCCGCTCACGTGCTTCTATAGCAAAAGCTACAGCTACTCCTGTAGAGATGGTATCCAGCCCAGCTCGGTTGCAAATCTCGTTGCACAGCATGACCGATTCCAAGTCATCGTTCAAAAGAAGAGGCCCAAATGCCGCCAAGGTTTCATCCTCTGGCTTATGACCAGAACCTCCATCGGGAAGGCGGACAATGGCCCCGCACGCGACCGGGCAAGAGTGGCAGCCGTAAGGGCGGATATTGTGGCGGATTACGGATTCATCGCTGAGCTTGCTGGATTTCTCCAAGGGGAAATCTCGGAAACCTATTCCAAGCCAATTGCGCACCGGAGTATCCCCAAGCTCAACCAGCATTGCCGTCCCCGCTGCTGTCCCGTAAATGCGGAAAGAATCAATCACCATCTGGACAGGGCCACCGCTGGGTCGGATGCCAAATCGGCGGAGAAAGGGGAGCAAGCGACGGAAGAAGCTTGGGATACGGAAACTCCAAGGGGAAGGGCGCCGCCGGAAGAGCTCACGGTAAGAAGCGGTAGCCCGCTTGAAAGCTTCCGGATCGGCCAGGGGTGGGCGTGCTTTCCCCCGCACGGCAACGGCTTTCAAGCGTTTGGACCCCATCACTGCGCCCAACCCGCAGCGTGCAGCGATGCGCCCGCCATCGTTAACAATGCCGGAAATGAGAGAAAGGCGTTCCCCAGCCGGACCAATGCAGGCCACCCGAATGTCCGCCCCCAGCTTCTCCCGCAACGCCTTCTCTGTCTCCACCGTGTCCATACCCCAAAGCTCTGCAGCATCCCGCAGCTCTGCCCGGTTGCCGTCAATGTAAAGGTAAACTGGCTTCTCAGCCATACCAGTGATGAACAATCCGTCGTACCCGGCGCCGCGTAGTGCCGGCCCAAAGTTACCACCACAGTTAGCCTCACCCCACCCACCCGTAAGGGGCGAGCGGGCAACTACCATGAAACGGCCACTGAAAGGTGCGTTACTCCCGGTCAGGAGGCCGGGCAAAAAACCCAAGATGTTGTTGGGCCCAAGCGGGTCAGCGCCGGCCTCCATCCTCTGGAAGAGGACAGCCACCCCCAAGCCGTAGCCTCCAAAGAAACGGCGGTAGAGCGATTCGGGAAGTTCTTCCTCCCATATTTCCCCGCTGGTAAGGTCTACCCAAAGGACCTTTCCCCAAAAGCCGTAGCTCATAGCTTCACCTCACTTAAAGGCTTCCAAATCTCTCCGTGAACACCGTACCACCGCCCGGAAGCGGTCCCCCCTGTGGATGGTCTTGGTGAAAACCAAAGGGACATCCTGGGCCGAATAGGCGATACGAGTGCTAAGGACAATGGGCATCCCCTCCTTGATTTGGAGTTCCTTTGCTTCGTAAGGCCCTGCCGTGGATAACTCTACGGTATCTATGGCGTAAGCTGGGGCAAGGGAAAATTCCTCCTCCAGCACTTGGTACAGGCTTTTGTCGGAAAGGTCTATATCCGTAAGGCGGGAGAAGAGGCGGGAAGGGAGGAAAGAGGTTTCCAAAGCCATAGGCTGGTCGTCAATCAAGCGCAGGCGCACAATGCATACGACCTTTTCCCCCGGCTCAAGGCGTAGGGCTTCCTTTACCTCGTCAGAAGGCTCAGCAATGCTTTTATGGAGCACTTTAGAATTGGCTGCAAACCCGAGGAATCTTACAAGGTCAGTGTAGCGTAGGAAGAAGAAAGCTTCTTCACGGAAGGTAGCCTTGGGGGAGGCCACGAAGGTCCCTTTTCCCCTCTTGCGCACCACCAGCCCTTCATTGACAAGCTGTGATAACGCTAACCGGGCGGTCATCCGAGAAACGCCACATTGAGCGCATATCTGGGCCTCCGAAGGGAGCAAATCGCCTGGCTTAAGCCGTCCGCTGAGGATTTCACGACGGAGCTCCTGGTAGATTTGGTAGTAGAGGGGGACAGGGCTTTCAGGATTTACATGCATAGCTCCTCCTGGTAACTTGTGTTAATATTATACCAAGTCTACAGAGCTAAGGCAAGTAAGAAAAGCTGCGGGTGTGTCCTTTTCATGCTGATTGAAATCAGCCTTTTGGGGCCTTCGGCCCAAGGTCGGCCTTCGCCGACCTTAATCAAAACGGGGATAACCCCCTACGAAGGGGTAAAAGAGGCCAGAGGATTGTGAGGGGTGGCCCCACAATTTTGTCGGGCTGGGCCG
>CAZPWR010000469.1:0-2593 GCA_964590555.1 uncultured Anaerolineae bacterium
GGATTCTGCGAGCCGAAACGGCAGGAATTGTGGCTTCGGCCATAGTCCTTTACGAGCTTGGGGATATGAAGCCATGAGGAGAAAAGGCTTCTTCATAACCTTTGAAGGGCCAGAGGGGAGCGGGAAAACTACTCAGGCCCACCTTTTATTCCAGCATCTCTTTTCCCTCGGTTACCCAGTGATACTGACCAGGGAGCCCGGAGGCACACCTATTGGCGATAGGATAAGGGCTATCTTGCATGACCCCGCTCACTCTGAGATTCTCCCCGCTACCGAAATCCTCCTTTACTCCGCCTCCCGCGCTCAAATCGTAGGCCAAGTCATAAGGCCGGCTCTGGAGGAAGGGAAAATCGTGATTTGCGACCGCTATGCTGATTCCACTTTGGCTTACCAAGGGTACGGGCACGGCCTTGACCTTGATGCCCTGAGGTTCATCACAGCCTTCGCCACTGGTGGCCTCGTCCCCGACCTCACTTTCTACTTGGATTTGGAAGTTGAGGAAGGGCTAAGGCGCAAGAGGGCAGCTTTTGAGCGAGGGGAGAGCGAATGGACCCGCATGGACCAAAAGGAGCTTGAGTTCCACCAGAGAGTCCGCCAGGGCTACTTGAAATTGGCGGCCTCGGAACCATCCCGCTGGGTTATTCTAAACGCCTTAGAGCCAGTGGAAGTGCTTCAGATGCGCATCCGCCAAATCGTGGAGGAAAGACTTCATGAAGCTTATCCTGGCCATAGTCAACAGAGATGACACTGGCAAGCTCATGGAGGCCCTGATAAAGAAAGGCTTTAAAGCCACCATCATAAGCTCAACCGGGGGCTTCTTGAGGGAAGGAAATTCAACCATAATCATCGGGGCCGAAGAGGACAAAGTGGAAGAAATTCTGGGGATAATTCGGGAAAACTGCCACGCTCGCAAAGAGCTGGTGAAATTCTGGCCACCCACCCCTGAAGTTCCAGACTTTTTCTCTCCTCCTTTGGAAGTGGAAGTAGGAGGAGCAACGATCTTCATCCTCAATGTGGAAAGGCTAATCCAAGTCTAAGCTTTCCGAACCGCCTTCTTCCTCGGATGGGCCAGCTAACCCAGGCATTTCCTTCTCAATTTGCTCTGGAGTTTGACCAGCCTCCAGCCTCTCTATAACCTCGTGGAACTCGTCCCCCAGGTCTCCGACCTCTTCACCCAACTCGGCGGTCATGCGGCGCATGAAGCGGGCAAGGCTTCGGGGGTCGTTCTCATCCAAATCGCCCCAGGTGGAAGGATCAGCCAATGCTTCCAGGCGCGCTTCTTCGGAGCGCACTACTCTGACTCTGGAAATGAGCTTGGTTACATTTTCGCTGCCGCAGCGGGGGCAACGAGGGGTATCAGCTTCGGCGGCGGAGAAAGTGTGCCAGTAAAGACTAAACTTACGCCCGCATCCTTGGCACCTATACTCGTAAATCGGCATCTCTCCACCTCCCGAAGGCTTCCTCACTAAAATTATAGCCAGGTTTATGGAGAGGAACAAGCCGGACGCTCGGCCTTCCACAAGGGAGTTTCCTAAACTCTCTTGGGGGCAAAAGCTCCTTCGCCCAAGGCATCAGTTTCCTTGCGCCTTCAACCACCGGTCAGCCTCCGCCGACCTTAATTTGGGCGAATCGCCACTGGTCTCGGCACCAAAGGGGAAAGCCTTCTAAATTCGCTTCCCAGGTTGTCAAACGACGACAACTCCATAAGCTTGCGCCCCCGGTCCGCCTTGGCACGGTAGGATAATTGCCCGTAATCGCCCTACGCTCTCCGCCTTACAGGGGTGGAGGGGGAGAGCCCCATCCCGGGGGTATGGCTGAGTGGGGTATGGAATTTGGAGGGGATAATCCTGAAAGGAGGGTAACCTCCCTTGGCTGTTATAACGGGCAGGACTATTTTCCTATTGCCTTTTCCCAAAAAGAAGTGGTATTATGGGCCTACCCTGCAAAAGGAGAGCCAAGTGATGCGGACTTGCGTTCTGGCAAGGGGCAGAACTCTCATCCGTGGACTGGCTTGTCTGGGAGCAGCGGTGCTAATACTGACAGCTGCCCAACCGGGGTCAGCAAGAATGCTTGAATCAACGGTATCCCGTCCATTCCAAGAGGGTATTTCCTTCGCCGCTTGGTGGTCCGGACAATACGCCACGCCGGAGGCAGATTACTCCCTCTCCCTTCTGGCCTCCACCGGCGCCGAATGGATTGCCCTCATCGTGACGGGCTACCAGGAGACCCCCTGGTCCACCACCATCAATTACACCAGCCCCCGGACCCCTACCGATGACGAACTGGTCCAGGTCATAGAAGAAGCCCACCGCATGGGGTTGCGGGTGATGTTGAAGCCCCACCTGGACCTGGAGGACGAAATTACTACCGGCTGGTGGCGGGGGCACATCGGAACCTACTTCACCACTGAGGAGCAGTGGGCGGCCTGGTTTGCCTCCTACCGGGCGTTCATCACCCACTACGCCCAGCTGGCCCAGCAGGCCGGCGCCGACCAGTTCGCCGTGGGGACGGAACTCCTGGGGACGCACCACCCGGCCGAGGACTGCCGGGGGGGGGTAGCCCAGGCGCCCACCCCCTCTTAGCGAGCCCTCTC
>CAZPWR010000470.1:0-3182 GCA_964590555.1 uncultured Anaerolineae bacterium
CCACCAGTTTGGCTACTTCTTGGTACTTTTTGCCCCTCTTCCCCATTTAGACCTCCTGCATCTAATCAACTATCTCAATCCCCATGCTGCGAGCTGTCCCTTCTACAATACGCATGGCTGCTTCAATGTCATTGGTGTTCAGGTCTTTAAGCTTAAGCTGAGCAATTTCCCTTATCTGCTGGCGGGTGACTTTGCCGACTTTACGCCGGTTGGGCTCACTGGAGCCCTTCTCAATTCCTGCCGCTTTCTTAAGGAGGGTGGAGACCGGTGGGGTTTTAAGGACGAAAGTGAACGAGCGGTCGCTGTAGATTGTCACTTCTACCGGGACAATGTCCCCAACCATGTGGGCGGTTTGGGCATTGTATTCCTTGCAGAAAGCCATTATATTAACCCCATGTTGGCCCAGAGCGGGGCCAACCGGAGGGGCAGGGGTTGCTTTCCCTGCCGGCAGCTGTAACTTTACCACTGCTACTACTTTCTTAGCCAATTTTCCCCTCCTTTAAGCTTTCTCCACTTGAAGGACATCCAGCTCTACCGGTGTTTCCCGGCCAAAGAAGGACAGAAGTATGCGCACTTTCCCTTTGTCAGGATAAACCTCATCTACTATGCCGATGAATTCAGCAAAAGGCCCTTCGGTGATTTTAACTCTCTCTCCGGGCCTGAAGCCTACTTCAACCTGCGGTGCTTCGGCGTAGATGCGTTGCATTATTTTTTCCACTTCTTCCTGGCTCAATGGGGTTGGTTTGCTACCTATTCCCACGAATCCGGTGACTCCTGGGGTATTACGCACCACATACCAGGAGCGCTCGTTCATTATCATTTTTACAAGCACATAGCCTGGGAATATGCGCCTCTTTACCGTTTGCCTCTGGCCGTCTTTAATTTCTATGACTTCTTCGGTGGGGACAAGGACTTCAAAGATGTAGTCCTTCATCCCCATGGATTCAATTCGCTGCTCCAGGTTTTTCTTGACCTTTTCCTCGTAGCCGGAATAGCAGTGCACCACGTACCAGGCGGCCTGTTCTTCAGGGGAAGCCTGTGGCTGAGGGGCCTCTTCAATCTCCGCAGGCTCACCCTCACCTTCCGCTTCGGCCACCTTGGCCTCTTTTATCAATTTGGACACTTCTTCAATTACCCGCTTCCTCCGCTCTTTCACCATGGCTCAAATTATAAGGTCAATAAGTTTAGCGTAGATGTAGTCCAGCAGCCCCAAGATGACGGCCATCACCAAAATGGTTACTATGACCACCAAAGTCAGCCTCATGGCCTCTTCTCGGGTGGGCCAAGTGACTTTCCTAAGCTCAGCCCTTGTCTCCCTAAAGTAACGTATCAGCGAAAAATTTTTGAGAGATTCCCGCCCCTTCGGCACTTATAACCCCCTTTACATTTTTAAGACACCGTTCCACCTCAAAGTGGAGCGGTGTCTTAAGCGGTTCTCTTCCAGGCAGGCCCGGCAGGACTCGAACCTGCAGCCTGCGGTTTTGGAGACCGCTGCTCTGCCAGTTGAGCTACGGGCCTACCTTACCTCCCGATGAAGGGTATGTTTGCGGCACCGAGGGCAATACTTCTTGAGTTCCAATCGCCCCGGGTCATTGACCTTGTTCTTTTCAGTTGTGTAGTTTCGCTCTTTGCATTCGGTGCAAGCCAGAGTGACTATGACCCGTGCTGCCTTCTTAGCCATACTTTACCCCCGGCACCTACTCAATAATCTTGGTTATTACCCCTGCTCCTACGGTCTTCCCGCCTTCTCGGATAGCGAAGCGGGAACCAGGCTCCAGAGCTACAGGGACTATAAGCTTAACCCTGAGCCTGAGGTTATCCCCAGGCATTGCCATCTCCACACCTTCGGGCAACCTAATCTCGCCAGTAACGTCCATGGTCCGGATGTAGAACTGCGGCCTGTAGCCACTGAAGAACGGGGTGTGCCTACCACCTTCTTCCTTCTTCAAAACATAGACCTCGGCCTCAAACTCCGTATGGGGCTTTATTGACCCCGGAGCAGCCAGTACCATGCCTCTCCGTACATCTTTCTTCTCTACACCCCTCAATAGGCATCCTATGTTGTCACCGGCCTGACCGTAATCCAGGACTTTGCGGAACATCTCAACTCCGGTCACTACCGTCCTTATTGGCTCAGGCCTGTAGCCTATGAGCTCAACCTCATCTCCGACTTTTACTTTACCTCTTTCAACCCTACCTGTAACAACAGTGCCCCTTCCCTTTATGCTGAACACGTCCTCTATGGGCATAAGGAAAGGTTTGTCAACATCCCTCACGGGCTCAGGGATGTAGTTATCCAATGCTTCTATAAGCTCCCATATGCACTTGTATTCGGGGGCATCGGGGTCAGTGCTTGGGCTTTCCAAAGCCAACCTCGCGCTACCCCTTATGATTGGCACTTCATCCCCTGGATAACCGTACTTAGTAAGCAGTTCCCTGAGCTCAAGCTCCACAAGCTCCAATAGCTCAGGGTCATCCATCATATCTACTTTGTTCAGGAAAACAACCATGCTCTTAACATCAACCTGCTTTGCCAGGAGGACGTGCTCCCTGGTCTGGGGCATGGGCCCATCCGGAGCAGCTACCACCAGAATTGCTCCATCCATCTGAGCTGCACCGGTAATCATGTTCTTTATGTAGTCCACGTGCCCAGGGCAGTCAATGTGAGCATAGTGCCTTTTTGGCGATTCGTATTCCACGTGAGCAATGTTTATGGTTATTCCCCTTGCCCTCTCTTCCGGAGCCTTGTCTATCTGTTCAAAGGGGACAAACTGAGCTAACCCTTTAAAGCTCAAAACTTTAGTAATGGCCGCTGTAAGAGTCGTCTTGCCATGGTCTATGTGACCTATGGTCCCCACGTTCACGTGCGGTTTAGTTCTTACGAACTTAGGCTTAGACATTTCCCTCCCTCCTTTACAAATTATGGAGCCCACGACCGGACTTGAACCGGTGACCTACGCCTTACCAAGGCGTTGCTCTGCCGACTGAGCTACGTGGGCTCTCAATGTCGGAAAATATTATACAGGACAACAAAGCTTTTGTCAAATTTGCGGAGGGGGGTTCGTCCCAGCTTTATCGGGAGAAGTTAGGTAGCTTGGCGAGTTTGTTCCCCAGGGCTTCCCAGTTTTTCAAAAGTGGGCAATTCCATGAGCTTGCACCCCTGTTCAGACCTGGCGAGGGGG
>CAZPWR010000471.1:0-14731 GCA_964590555.1 uncultured Anaerolineae bacterium
GAGGAACCTTAGAAGCAACCGTAATCCGAGAGGCCCTCCAAGCCCTCGCCGAAGGCAAATCCCGCCTCCTCCACTACGGCTTAAGAGCCGACCAGCACCCAGAGGATTTAGGAGTGTGCGGAGGGGATGTGGAAATCTTCGTGGACGTGATTTCCCCCCCTGAAACCCTCCTCTTGATAGGCGGGGGACACGTAAGCCTTGCTTTGGCCAAGCTGGCCAAAGAGCTGGGCTATCGGATTGCAGTACTGGATGAGAACAGCGACTTCGCCTCAAAAGAGCGTTTCCCCTTCGCTGACAAAGTGCAAGCTGGGGATTTAGCCTCGCTTTTGGAAACCTTCCCCATAACCCCTCATACTTGGGTAGTCATAGCCACGCGGTCCCACGAAAGCGATGCTAAATCGCCGGCCAAAACTTTGTCGGCGAAGGGGAAGCGCTCTTTTGAGGCGAAATCGCTCTGCTCGTCCAGCACTGCAATCCGATAGCCCAGCTCTTTGGCCAGCTTGGCCAAGGCCAGGCTTACATGCCCCCCTCCTATCAAAAGAAGGGTCTCAGGGGGGGAAATCACATCCACGAAAATTTCAACATCCCCTCCGCACACCCCTAAATCCTCCGGATGTTGGTCGGCCCTTAAGCCGTAGTGGAGGAGGCGGGGTTTGCCTTCGGCGAGGGCTTGGAGGGCCTCTCGGATTACGGTTGCTTCTAAGGCCCCTCCTCCAATTGTGCCTACGGTGGAGCCATCAGGTTTTACTAAAATTTTGGCCCCTTCCTTCCTCGGGGCCGAACCGCTGACTTTTACGATTGTGGCTAATGCTACACTTTCACCTCTTTCTAAGGCCTTGGTTATCTCCTGGAAAATTTCTTCCGCAGCCATTATCTCACCCCCCGATTTCCGCCATAGCTCTGCCCGAAGGGAAGGAAGAAGCTTCCAGATGGTGGCGTTCGGGCTTCAGGCGGACGGCTTCTTTGATGATTTCGGCGATTTCTTCATCAGTAGCTCCGGAGCGGATGGCTGATTTTAGGTCTATCTCAAAATCGGATAAGAGGCAAGGCCTTAACCGGCCATCGGGGGTAAGGCGCAATCTATTGCACTGATAGCAGAAGTGCTCACTTATCGGGGTTATAAAGCCGATTGTCCCTTTGGCTCCTTCCAATCGGAAGTAGCGGGCGGGTCCGCTCCCCTTGAGATCAGCGGGAATCAATGGCCCAAGCTCCTTTTCAATTTCCTCACGCACTTCTTTCATGGATACGTATTGGCCCAAGTTCCCTTCAGCTTCGGCCCCTACCGGCATCACTTCTATGAATCGGACGTGCCATTCTTCAGAGATTGTGAGGCGAGCGAAGTCTATGATTTCATCTCGGTTGAACCCTTCCAGGACGACCATGTTGATTTTGATGGGTGTAAGGCCCGCTTTGCGGGCTTCTTCTATGCCTCTGAGGACATCTTCCAGGTTTCCGACTCTGGTTATGCGGCGGAAGCGTTCTGGTTTAAGGGTGTCAAGGCTTACGTTTACCCTTTTAAGGCCAGCTTCCTTGAGTTTGTGGGCGAAAGCGGGGAGCAAGACGCCATTAGTAGTCATAGCTAAGTCTTCAATCCCGGGGACTGAGGCTATCATTCTCACCAAGTCCACTATGCCTTTGCGAGTTAAAGGTTCGCCTCCGGTGAGGCGGATTTTAGTTATGCCAAGGGAAGCAGCAACTTTCACGATTCTGGTTATTTCTTCAAAGGTGAGCAGTTCGCTGTGGGGTTTGAGGGGGATCCCTTCTTCGGGCATGCAGTAGATGCAGCGCAGGTTGCAGCGGTCTGTTACGGATATTCGGAGGTAGCTTATGGAGCGGTTGTAAGCATCAATACACGCCATTTTAATTTTACACCTCGTTTGAGCCCTTTGGTTTTGCTTACCCCGTTGGATGGGGGTTAGCCAACGTCTTATGTCCCGCTCGTGGGCTGGTTGCTAAGTTGGAATGCTCGCCTTCTCTTTTGCTCGCCCTCGTTTGCTTTGAGTTTACTGGCGGTTTTGGTCCCACTCCTCGCCCCTTTATTTTAAAACTCTGGAGGCACATCCTCCATACCACTTGCCAGAGGGCAAAGCCCCTTGGCCTCCTAATCCCCTCGCAGTGGGCTGCCCCCGTTGGCTTGATGCTTCGCCCCGTTCCACTCTAATTGCAAGCCCTCGGCCCAAGGAGGCTGCGAAGTGCCCGAAGCAATCTCTTCCGATGGTGGGAGATTGCTTCGCCCCCTTCGGGTGCTCGCAAAGAAATTACCCTTTGAACTTCCCATAGGAGTGGCGCAGAAATTCTACATCTTCCCTTTTTAGGCCTTCCTCAAACTTGGGATGAAGTTTGGCCCCAAAACGGTATTGGAAAGGCCACATACTTTTGCTGTGGAATATTCCTACCCTGTCACCATCCTCAAACTTTAAGTCCAGGTCAGGGTAAAAGCCAGGCATGGCTGAAAGCTGCGAATTAACAAAGGTTATCCCCCGCTCATCTTCCGGAATGCCCAGCTTCTCAAGCAAATCTTTCATCGTTGCCCCTGGAGAAAGTTCCACTTCCACCTTAGCATAATGCTCACCGCCACCATACTTGGCTAAGGGACCGTAAAGCCAGACTTCTACTCGCATTATTCCTCCTTCAAAAGCAGCCCAGTTGGCATTGGGTTATGCGAATCCCAAGGGATTCGGCGGCTTTGGAAACTTCCAGTTTGCTTAGGTTAAGCTTCCGGGCTATGGCCCAAGCTTTAGCACAGATTAATTTGCCCTCTCGGCTATGGCGCCTTATCTCCTCTTCCAGCTCTGGGGGGACTTCCTCCAGGGGGGAAACTAACTTCTGACCCCCGTATCCGAAAAGGCCAAGTTGACAGCGGGATATCTTTATCCCCATTTCGTCGGCCTTCTTTCCTATTTTGGCCGGCTTTACCCGGAGCTTTTGGGCTATAGCAAAGGCTTTCTCACAGGGAAGCTTCCCTTCCTCCAAGTTTTCAATTATGAGCTCTTCCATCTTCTCCTCACAGGCGCAGCTTTCTCAAAGCTATGATTACTATAAATAGCCCAATCCCAACAGCCAGCAGAGGAAGGCCATAGCCTGTGGGAGGAGTTGTGGTCGTTCCTGATACAGGAGTTGGCGTTGGGGTCGGGGTTGGGGCCAAAGGTGTAGGGGTTGGGGTCGGAGCTCCTGCCAGCACAGGGGTAAAGGTGGGAGTAGGTGTTAAAGGCGGAGTAGGGGTGAAAGTCCACGTAGCCACAGGGGTGAGCCTCGCTAAGAGGGGCGTTTCGGTAAGGGCGGGGGTAGGTGTAGCCGGAGCGGCTGCTCTTTGGCGTGTAAGAAAGGCGAAGCCAAGTCCACATAGCCCTATTATCAGGATGGCCACAAGCCCAATAGCCAGCAAATTGAAGATTCTATCTGGCCCTTGGCCAAGGGAAAACTTCGGCAGTCTTGCAGACATTTCCCCTCCTTTTAAGATTCAATTGCTTCCAAATTGGCAACCGGCACTTTAACCTCTACGCCTTCCTCTAAGCGTATAAGCATTGCCGGAGCTACGTACCCGCTTTCCAGCAATAGTTCGCGTTGCTCTCTTTCCAGCGGCTCTCCCACAAGGCCTTTGTAAGGGCCACGGCCTACTTTCACTTTAAAGCCGCTTTCCTTTCTGATGAATCCAGGGGCTAAGAGGTCTTCAGGTACAGAGATAACAATTGAAGGTGGTGAAGCTAAGAGGGCCACTTCATAATTTTCCCCGGAGCGAAAGAGCTCAAAAGCCGAAGAGTTCATGGGTGCTTCTCCAAACCCTTCGGTGAGGATTATTGGATAAGGCATGGAAAGGGCTTTGTCCCTCAAGGTAGCCTTTAGGCTTCCGGCGACTATCCCGCTAACTTGAAGGTCTGCGGCTTTGGAAAGCGTGCTTTCGTCTTGAACAGTTCCGCATATCAGGATGAATCCTCTGTCGGCAGTTCGGAGGGCTTCAGGGGTAAGAGCTTTGTCTTTATCCGTAGCGACCTTTACAATACCTTCCTTTTCCTTGTTGTTGGACCAGACGCCCTCAACCAAGGCCCCTTTGCTTTCTATTATGGCGCCGTAGTAGGGGATTATCTCGCTAACGATGCCCTTAAGACCAGCCTTTAGTTCTATGTTTCCGGAACTCGTCTCCAAGATGACCATGCCCATGCCGACGGCAGCGACTCGCCCTGATACAGGGGAGACATAGCTTACATAAGTGAAAGGCAGGACGCCTTTGCGCGAAGCTAACTCCTCCCCAGCCTCAATTTTCTCCCCAGGCTTCTTTTTGAGGAAGCGCTCTAACTCCTCTGCCTTTACCCCCAGTTCCTTAGCCACTTCAAGGCAAACCCATCCTCGCTTTTCGGCCACAGCAATGGTCTGGTTTGGCTCGACGCTCTCCCCTGGCTGGACTAAAACTTCTCCGGGGAAAGGCAAGCGCCTTTCCCCTCGGATTAGGGAAAAGGGGGAAATGCGGACCGACCTCATGAAGTTCATGTTTCCATCTCCCAAAGCCATTTTTGGATTTTGCTCCGTTGCTGAGGGGATGGCAAACCCAAGGGACGGCCCCTGGCGTCAAGCACAATGCCTATGAGCCCACCCCTTACTTCTATTTTAGCTTGGCCCTTCCTTTCACTCGGCTCAAGGCTCATCCCCTTGGAAAGACTAATTTCTAAAGAGGCTTTGCGTCCAGGAGCCAGAGGGATAATTTCTATGCTCCCAGCTTTGACTTCGGCTTCCAGAACTCTGCCATCGTCAAAGGAAATTGTGGCCCTGATGGCAATGGCTCTCTCAGGAGCCGACCCCGAAGGGGCTATGATTGTCCCCAGGGGGATTAAAGCATCACGCTCTAAAACTTGGGAAACAGCTACGGGATTCAAGGGTGCGATGGAGCCCAAGGCGGAGCACAAGCCCAGTTTATCCACCGCCAGCATCATCACCCCCGAAAGTTGGAGGGAATCCAAAAGCATTAGAGCAACCCACCCCTTAACCGGGAAGGAGCCGAGAGCACCTCCCGTTACTACCACCATATCCACCGCAAGTTCAGGGCCGAAAAGGCCCTTGAAAGCTTCGCGTGCGGTAGAAAAGGCTTCCATTAAGATTTCCCTAATGACGGCTCCTTCCACCATCAGCTCTTCCTTGGTGACTGGTATACTCTCGGGGCGAAGGGATTTTTCCAGGACGATTTCGGCAATCTTCTCGGGATTGGTTTCGTAGGGTAGCCAGCGTGCTACCCTTTCTGGTTCGTAGAGGAGAAAATCAGCGTGGTTTAAGGCCAAATCGCTCCGGATGGTGCTGAAGAAGTTGTCCTTAGTAGCACCAACTATGGTCGTGTAAGTCCCTCCTACATCTATCCCCAGCACTCCTCTTTCAAAGCCGTAAAGGGAGCAAAGGTAGCGGATCATGAGGGTGAAAGCTGAGAGTGAGGAAGTTAACGGTGCCGATAGGGTTGAGCGAAGGTAGCTTAAATCGTAAAGCTCAGAGAGCTTCAATTGTAGGTATAAATCCTCCAGTTCCTTGAACAAAGGCCCGATGTTTTGTTCCTCAAGCGTGGGGAGGAGGTTATCAACGAAGCGGAGCTGCGTTAAGGGGCCGAGGGTTTCCTCAATGGCCCCGCGGGCGGCACTGTTACCGGCAAAGATTATCGGAGGCTTACCTAACCCAGGGTAAAGTGGATAAACCAGGGAAAGCATCTGAGCCATCTCTACAATCGGTTCTATGTTGCTCCCTTCAGTCCCTCCGGTTATAAGGATAAGGTCGGGCATGTTTTCGGAAAGGGTGCGCAGGAGGCGTTCAACCCTGGCGCTCCGGCTTTCTTCCTCCAGGAAAGAAAAGGAGCCGGCTTCTACGGTGTAATAAGAGCTTATGGCTTTACGGGCGGCTTCAAGGCTTATCTTTGATAGGCTCATTAGCATCACTTTCAGGGGGGAAGGGAAGCTCACGGAAGCTGTGAAGAAGTCAACCCCTTCCATTTCCCTCTCCGGAATCAGCGGTAGCCCTTCCTCTCCCATTAGGCGGCGGCCAACGGCTTTTTCTATTCGGGATACAGCTTCTTGCAGGCCCTTAAGAGGGTCATACTCCAAAGCTCGGCCAAAGGTTGGAGCCCAGCCCGTAGCTATAAGGCGGTAATTCCCATCAACCCTGTCCAGGAGAAAAGCTTTAGTGCGAGAGCTTCCCCAATCTAAAGCCAATATAGAGCCTGCAATCATCCTTTCTACCAACCTACTACCTCCAGGATGAAGTTTATCCGCGAAATCAGGAGCGTCACAAAGGTAACCAGGCCAGTGGCAAAGAGGGCGCCAAAGGCAATCATTATGAACGCCTTGCCCAAGGAGGCCACAGCTCTTAGGGCTTTCCTCCTCTGAGCTCCGGTGAAGTAAAAGTAGAACAGTACACTTATAGCCCCGATGAAGAGGATGAAATTGTTGAAAGCTCCCGGAAGCCCAACGTGGGCAAGGTTAAAGGAAGAAATGGAAGCCAGCGTCTGAGGCCAGAGGGTCCCGACCATCGCTCCGCCAATGGCTAAAGCGGCTCCTACCCCGAAAAGGAAGGCCATGGAAACATTCCCTACCCACCCCATCCGAGGTAAAAGCTTGGCTAAAAGGAGCAATCCCAAAGTCAGCGGGACCACAAGCCCAACGTTAGTCTGGGGGTCTTGCAGTAAGGGAAGGATTAGCATTTTCTCCAAGACCGCCTTGTAGGCTACAAGCAATGCGTAGCCTGCAGCTACACCCACGAGGATGTGGATAGCTAAGCGGTAGAGGAAATTGTCCTTTATCAGGTAACTGAAAACCACTAAGGTTAGGAAAAGTGCAACCCACTGGCCTATGAAGTCTGGGTTAAGCATGGCTTCCACCTCTCGTTAAGCTACCCGCAAGGATTACGAGCAAAGCGATAAGGAGGGCGAAAGCCTGGACGGGGGCTGCCCTCGTAGCCTCCGAAGGTTTACCCAGCACAGCTTCGTAGAAAGCAGCATCGGTCATGCCGCCCAAAAGGCCCTTGAGCTGGCCTGAATTCAAGTAAGGTTCGGCGTAAGGTTTGAGCCCGGATATTACCCCCGCAACCATTGGCACTTCAATCACGGACCCCACCTGCTCAATCCACCCCAGCAAAGTGGAAGATTGCCCGCTGAACAATACGATCAAGTTCCAGTCCTTAAGCCCTTTGATGCTTTGAAAGGCTGGGAAGGAATCCAAAGGCTTGCCTTGGAGGTAGTCGTACCTTACAAGCCAGTCTTCGGAAGTTCCCAAAGCCCTTAGCCCTGCTTCCACCCCTGGTATATAGCCAAGGTTGATGAATTCTTCGCCGTAACGGAGGCCAACCCTTTCCCCGAGGGCTTGGGCCAGCGCAGGCCCCATAGGGTTAAGGCTTATTAAAGCTATGCGACATCCTTTCCCTTTAAGGTGCGCAAGGACCGGGTAAGCCACTGCTTCCATCTCACCGGCCATGTAAGGTTCATAATCAAACGCTACCAGCACAAATGAGCCAGGGGGAAGGGCTTCTACTGTCTGGAAGAACTTCTCTACTCCAAGCGGTGTTGGGGGCGAGCCTGAAGGCATAGAAGGCCATCCAATAAGCATCGGGATTAGGACGGCCAAGAAAAGGATGAAGTGGATGAGCCTATGGGTGCGGATTTCCTTTGGAGGGGCCTTGATTTTTACTGCTGGTGCTGCCGGCTTCAGCTTTACCAGTTTTTGGATTTCTTCGCTGCCCAAGCTCAGCTCCGCTACTTCCCTGCGCAAAGGTATTTTTTCCGGCGGCTCAAAAATGGTTGCGGGTTTCAACAATCCCTTCAGCCCTTGGAGGACGCCCTTTTCTTCGGCTTCTTCTTCCGGTGGGGGAGCTGCAGGGGCTTCTTCAATGGGGCGGAGGGCCTCAAGCCAAGGAGGTATTTCGGCCAGGGCGGGAACCTCAACTATTTCTTCTTCAAGCCATGGGATTTCTACCTCTTTGAGCCAATCGGCTGGAGGGGAGGGTTCAAGTGGCAAGACAATCTCTTTGGCCTCTTTGAGCCAATCGGGCAATTCTTCCTCACGGTACTCTACAGTGACGGTAGGCTTCTCTTCGGCTGGGGTTGGAGGTAGCTCTTCCTCTTCAGAGGGCTTTTCCTCTTCGTAGCGCTCTTTTAAGATGATAATGAGCTCTTCTTCTTTTTCCTCCTCAGCTTCCTCCTCAACTCTCTCTTCTTCGGGTAGGACTACTTCTTGGGCCTTTGCCCTGAGGTCAGCTAAGAAATCGGGCGCTTCTTCTTCTAAGGTCAAGATGATTTCTTCTGGAAAGACTGGGACCTTGGGCAATTCTTCGGCTGGCTTTTCTTCGGGCGAGGGAGCAGGCTTAAGGGAAGCCCCGCAATTTGTGCACTTCTCATTCTCCGGCGAGTTTATGGCCCCGCATATCTGGCACTTTATCCCTTCCTCAGGGGTTAAGGGAGCCCCGCACTGGTTGCAATATCTGCTTCCTTCCCTGTTAGCTGTTCCGCAATTAGGGCAGTAAATCATATCCCGCACCTCAATCCGAGTAAGGCTTATCCATTCCGATGAGGATCCTAAGGCCGGTGGCTGTGATACCGAGCGCTACTCCCAGCAGTATTCCCCTCACGCCAGCCATGGCTGGCACCGATAAAATCCATTCTTTCAAGGCGCTCATCGGCCACAAATCGGTCATGATAGCCGCATATCCAAGAAGCACTAAGGAAGTGGTGAGGAGCATTATTGTGGACTCCAGCGTCCTTCGGCGAAAAGCACGGTAACCAGCCGATAAGGCGAAGAAAGCCAAGAGGGCCATGACAGTCGCTTGTAAGGGGTACTGGACGTATCGGAAAATCCAGCTTACCACATACCCATGCGGCCCCTCTGGCTCCAAAAACCCGAAAACCAGAACCGCCCACATAGCTAAGATTACCACAATGCTGTAACCCCACCCCTTTTCGCGGTGGAAAACCCTTGAGGTGTGGGTGAAAAAGATGTTGAGCAGGCCAGCTACAAAGGCAAAGGCTGCTACTATCATCGCCCATTGCAACAATGTCCTTCCCACAAGGTCCAAAATCGGGTGAGTTATGAAGAAGTCAGCCAAAACCGTTAGCCCGCTTAGGACAGCCACCAGGATAGGGATTACTTTCCTCATATCACCCCCAACGTTTTCAGGATAACGCCTACAGTTATCCCGATTATTAGGATGAACCGCATCACGTCCTGAGCGATAACCCCGGCTAAGGCTTTTGGCTCTTTGGAAAGGTAGGCTTTTGCGGCGAAAACCTCTTCCCCTATGAGGCTGTGTTCTGTTGAGGAGTAAACGAAGGGTAGGACGGCTGGGTCTGTAGCGCCGGCCACTTGGTCAAGGCCGTAGCTTTCGGCCGCTTCGCTCAGGAGCAAAAATTCGTAACCGAATGGCCCCAGGGCCAAGTTCAAGATAGGCCTTTCGTTTTTCAGGACTTCTGCCGCTCCAGCGGCATAAATCCCTCTTTCGGGGGCAATGAAGTAGATTCTACCGCCGGTTGGGCCAAATCTCCTTTTAAAGTCATAGCCTGAGAGCATAGCGGTGGGGTGGAAGAAAGTGGAGGTAACGGGGATTCCGTAGAGGCCTCCTTGTCTGTGAGCGTACTCCAGCAGACCTAAGCCAGCTAAGGTTTCGGCTGTATCCTTTTCGCCCACGGTACCGGTCCCAGGGGAAACATGGAGCGGCCTACCACTTTCTATAGCCCTCTGGAGGCCCTCCTTCAAGAAATCCAACGCCGGCATTGGCCTTAGGTTAGGCTTACCCCTTATCCTTACCTCTATAAAGGCGATGTAGAGAAAGAGGGCGAAGAAAAGCAGAAAGGCAACGCTTAGCTCATTCATCGCTTTCTTCCTCCAGTAGTGCCAAGAGCTTCTCCGGCTCGTTTAGGATGTTAGCTACCGAGTTCAATTTACCAAGCCCAATGAATGGCTCCAGGAACAGGAGGCTGTTGACCAGGATCGGGCCAAGTGGCTTTAAAGTCCTCAAGGTTAGGATGGCCAAATCTTTCAAGCCTTTTGCTTTTATTTTATCAGCAATTTGCTCAAAAGCAAAGCCATCGTTCACCATGACTTTTCTGCTAGCTCAGGACCAACCTTTTGTGGTCTGGCGAAGAGAGAAGCAATCCTCCTTAGGAATAAGCGTCTCCTTATGGAGCTTATAGCTCTCTTAGCTTTGGATGCTATGGCCTCTCCGAACACTAATTCTTGGTCCTCCAGCAATCCCTTGAGGGAAGCGATTGCTTCTTCTCCACCGGTCCGGCTCAGAGCCCAAACTGCTTCCGCCCGCACTTGAGGGTGGGGGTCTTGGAGTAGAGGGAGCAGGAAAGCTTCGGCTTCGGGGCTTCCCAGCCTGCCCATGGCCCTGGCTGCCGCCGAACGCACTAAAGGGTGAGAATCTTTCGCCAGTTGGGCCAAGAGGGGGAGCATTTTGTCTTTTTGGGTTGTCGCTTTCCCCAAGGCGGTAGCTACTGCCCGGCGCACTCCCCATGCTGGATCGTTTGCGGCCTTTTTAAGGCATTCTAAGGCTTCCTGTGAGCCGATATTGGCCAGGGCTTCAGCGGCACTCCAACGCACAAGTTCGTTCTGGCTCTGCAGAGCCTTGCAAAGCCTTTCCCCAGCCCTTGGGTCTTTAAGTTCTCCAAGGATTCGGCTCGCTTCCACCTTTAAGGCTACGTTTTTATGGTTTAATAGTTCCAGAAGCAGGCTTAAGACTCTCGCCCCTCGCATTGAGAGGAGCGTTTCCCCCGCTTTCCACCGCACAAAAGGGTGCTCGTCGTGCAATGCTTCGGCCAAGGCCTCCAGGATTTCCGGTTCTGCAGGAGAACCAGCAAGGGCTTCCGCCGCCTCCCACCTCACTTTGGGGTCTGGCGATTCCTTCAAAATCTTGGCGGCCTCTTTCCAGCCCCTGGCCTTTCTCTTAAACAGCCTCACTCTTTGGAAGCCTCCTTGAGAGCTTCTTGGAAAGCTTGATACGCTTCGTCCCCGAAGAGGACGAAGATGACCTTTTCCAGACCGCTGCCCTTGGCCAAGTGCTCTCGGGCAGCACGTATCATTATGGTTGCCGCCTCCTTTACCGGGAATCCCCCGACGCCTGTCCCCAAAGCTGGGAAGGCTATGCTTTTGAGGCCGAGCTTTTCGGCCAAAAGTAGGCTATTTAAAGTGGCGTTTCGGATGGATTCGGAGGTAGGGGGGATCATTCGGCCTTGGTCGTCGTAGCCCATGGCAGCGGCGTGGATAACGTAGCGAGCTTTGAGGCGGCCAGCTCCTGTAGCCACCGCCTCGCCGACTTTTATCGGTCCCTTAGAGATGGCTTCGCGCTCTATCTCTTCGCCGCCGGCCCTCTTTATAGCCCCCGCTACCCCTCCGCCCATCCACAGCCTATTGTTGGCAGCATTGACTATGGCCTCAGCTTCTACAGCGGTAATATCGCCCTTGAGTATCAATATCTCGCCCATGGCCTAAATTACGTGCTTTTCTCCTTTAATTTCTTCGGCAAACCGGTTGTAACGGAATTCTGTGATGTCAAAGGTTATGGCTTTGCCTTCGGTGATTAATTCAGACATCACAAGGCCTGTAGCCGGGGATAGCATGAAACCGTGCCCGCTGAAACCAGCGGCGCAGTAGAAGCCCTCAATTCCTGGGATTGTATCTATTATAGGCTGGTTATCAGGAGTGACCTCGTACAGGCCTGCCCACCCTCTCACTATGCGAGCCTTCTCCAAGATTGGGATGCGCTTTATCCCATGCTCTACCACCTTTTCCATGAAGCTCCAGTCCACATTCAAGTTGAAGCTTGGAGGCTCGGTCAAGTCGCTCATCCCAATGATTAGTCCAGGCCCTTCTTTGCGCATGTACCAGTGATACTTGAAGTCAATGGTCATAGGCCAATCAGGTGGTATATCGGGGAAAGCATCGGTAACGAAGACTTGGCGCCTGTAGGGGTCAACCGGTATATCAACCCCTATCATCTTGCCGATTAGGCGGGCGTAGGGGCCAGCGGTGTTTACTACAATTGGGGCCTCAATGGGGCCTTTCGTGGTTTCAACCCCCTTGACTTTACCGCCTTCAACCTTTATTCCGGTGACCTCGGTCTCAAGCTCAATTCTGACGCCGAGGCGGCGAGCTTGTTTAGCGTAGCCGTTGGCCACAGAGTAGGGATCGGCGTAGCCATCGGTAGGGCAGTAAGTGGCTGCTAAGACGTCTTCGGTATTTATGTAAGGCCAGCGCTTGCGGACTTCGTCAGGCCCGAGCCATTCCACCTCTAAGCCGAGGCTACGCTGAAGGTTATAGCTCTGTCGGAAAAGCTCCACATCTTCGGGGTCCGTGAGCAGGAAGAGGTAGCCAACTTGGTGGAAGCCGATGTCTTCATCCATTTCTTCTTTGAACTTTTCAAACTTTTTCACGCTGTACATGGCCATCTTTACGTTTACTTCGGTGGAAAACTGCTGGCGGATGCCTCCTACTGAAAGCCCGGTGGAACCAGCAGCGATGAACTTTTCTTTCTCTACAACTACGATGTCTTTGACGCCTTTGAGAGCGAGGTGATAAGCGGTGCTTAAGCCATTTATTCCTGCTCCTATTATGACCACGTTAGCTTTCGGTGGAACCATGGGCCTACCTCCTGCAAAGGGTTCGTTTCATTTTAACCTGTAGAGGGAAAGAAGTCAATTTTCTTCTTTCCTTTGGCTCAGCAAGCCCTTCTCCTCCATAAGTTCCATAAGCCTTGCAGCTCTGTTGTATCCTATCCTGAGCTTCCTTTGGAGGAAGGAGATGGATATTTTGCCATGCTCCTGGAGGAGTTTTATGGCCTCATCCAAGAGGTCATCTTCCCCGGCTTGTGGCCTATGGGGGATCGTGGCCGTGAACGGTAAAGGCTCCTGCAACGCTTTTGGGAAGAGGGGTTCGCTGGGGCCTTGAGCCTTCCAGAATTCTACCAAGCGCTTTATCTCCTTCGGGGAAACGTAGCACCCTTGGATTCGGATGAGCCGGGTGGAGTCTGGGGGCATGAAGAGCATATCACCTCTACCCAATAGGTCCTCAGCTCCGGCTGTGTCCAGGACAACCCTTGAATCCACCTGGCTGGTGACGGCAAAGCTTATCCGGGCTGGGAAGTTGGCCTTTATAAGGCCAGTGATTACATCAACGCTCGGCCTTTGGGTAGCGATGACCAAGTGAATTCCGGTGGCTCTGGCCAGCTGAGCCAACCTCGTTATCATCCCCTCAACTTCTTCCTGGGCCATGAGCATTATATCAGCCAGCTCGTCCACGATTAGCACAAGATAAGGTAAGATTTCCTGGCCTCTGGAGGATACAATTTGGTTGTATTCCTCTATATTGCGGGCCCCTTCTTGGGAGAAGAGCCTGTAGCGCCTGGTCATCTCGCCCAATGTCCAGCGGAAAGCCTCCAAAACCTTATCTATGTCCACTATCACTGGCGTAGCCAAGTGGGGCAGCCCGTTGAAGTGAACCAATTCTACGCGCTTAGGGTCTACAAGGATAAGGCGTAGTGTTTCGGGAGTATTGATGCAGGTCAAGCACGTAACCATAGAGTTTATGCACATGCTTTTACCGGAGCCGGTGGCCCCGGCGATAAGCAAGTGGGGCATTGAGGCCAAATCGGCTACCACGGGGCGGCCAGAGACATCCCTACCGATGGCGATTTTGAGCTGGGATTCATTGCGGCGAAATTCTTCCGATTCCATGACCCCTTTGAGGGAAACGAGGGAAAATTCAGTGTTAGGGACTTCAATCCCCACGTAGGAGCGGCCGGGGACGGGAGCTTCAATCCGAATTGGGGCCGCGGAAAGGGCCAGGGCTAAATCGTTGGCCAGGGCTTTTATCCTGGAGACCTTAACTTTGACCCTTATCGGTCGGCCATCGGGGCCTTTTTTCTCCACAAAGCCGGGCTCAATCCCAAACTGAGTTACCGTTGGGCCGCGGTTAACTTCAACCACTCTGGCTGGTATCCCGAAGCCTGCCAGGGTTTCTTCAATGATCCGGACCTTACGGCGTATTTCCGCTTCTTCTATCTCTTTTTCGGTGTAGTCTTCCAGGATTTCATGGATTGGTGGAAGCTGCCAGCGCTGCTTTTCCCCTATAATCCTGGGGGTGAGGTAAGTGGCTTCCTCTGGCCTTTGGGGCTGGGCAGCGGGGACAGGCTTCCTCAGCCTCCAGAACCTAATCGTATCGCGGATTTCTCCGAAGAAGACCGTTAAAGATTCCACAACTTTGGACAAGGGAAGGCCCAGAGCGATGAAGAGGGAGGCAACGAGCAAAAAAAGAGTGAACAGGATAGCCCCTGCAGGGCCCAAAGCGGTATTCATCGCCTCAACGATTATCAAGCCTATGTACCCGCCCGCTTTACCCTTGGCGGCGTAACCTTTTGGGTCGGTGGAAGCAAAGAGAGCATGGATGATTGCCAGCAAGAGGAAGAAGAAGGCCCATCCGGCGAGAAGGCGGAGCAATTCCTTCTTTGAAACCTTTGCTGCCTTATAGAGTAACAGCAGGACCCCGGTAGCTCCCATGATTATTGGGGACAAGAAAACGCCCCAGCCGAAGGCGAGGCTCAGTAGCCTTAGCCACTGGCTTGTGAGGGTGCCTTTCTGAGAAGGGGGGAGGCTGAAGAGGGTGAAAAGGCTGAGCAAGACGAAAATTGTCCCCAGCACATCGGGCCGGAATATTAAAGAGAGATTCAAAGTTTTAGCTCGCCCCTTCGCCTTTTTAGCCATTAATTCTTCCCCCTCTCCATT
>CAZPWR010000472.1:0-1967 GCA_964590555.1 uncultured Anaerolineae bacterium
CTCGCTTAAACCGGCTACGCCGGAAGTAAAAGGCTTAACCTTGGCCAAAGAACTCACCGCAGATTACAAGCCGGTAAAAGAAACCAGCGAATTTTACCCCACTGAACCTTTCTACTGCTCGGTCAATGTAGCTAACCTCAAGAAAGGCGACGCTGTAAAGGCCTCGTGGTTCTACGGTGAAGAGCTGGTAAACGAAACCACCTACACCGCCGAAAAAGCTGGCTCCGGCTACATCGGCTTCTCCCTCAAGCCCGAAAAATACTGGCCCATAGGCCAATATCGGGTGAAAATTTACCTTAACGAACAGGCTGGTGGGGAGAAGACCTTCTTTGTAGTGCCGCCTAAGGAAGCGATCCCTTCAAAGGTGAAGAAGGTTGTGACGGCCAGGGAAGTGGACGAAAACCATAGGCCTGTGGAACTGGCCATAGTCTTTGCCCCAGACGAAACAGTCCACTGCTCCGTCAATGCCGACTTAGGGATTTACTCCCGACTGGTGGCCAAGTGGTACCACGAAGGCGAGTTCTTGGAAGACTTAATTACGACTTTTGTCGCTGAGGAAAACGCCCCCGATACATACGTGGACTTTTACCTCAAGCCGAGCCCCGCCCTGGCCGAAGGCAACTACACTGTGGAAATCTACCTGGACGGCAACCTTGCCCGAACGGTTGATTTCTCCGTAAGCGAAGAAGCAGCCATCCCCACCAGGATGGAACTATACTCCAATGACTCCCTCGGCTTTTCTATCTTGTACCCCTCAGACTGGGAAGTTTCAGAAGGGGAAGAGCATGTAACGTTCCAAGCCTCGCCTATAGCTTCCCTCGCAGTGGGAGTTCTGGAAAATCCCGAGGGGACGCCTCAGGAAATAGCGGAGGGGCTTGCCCAAGCTCTCAAAGCTGACTACCCAACTCTGGAAGTTTCCTACTCTGGCCCATTATCCATTGCGGAGATTGAATGGTGGGAAGTGGACTTCACCTTTGAAGAAGAGGGCAAAGAGGCCTCATCTGTTCTTTTGGTGACCGTGCAGGGCAATAAGTCCTACTTAATCGTAACCATTGCCCCATCCGAGGAAGAGGACCTCTGGCTCAGCTACTTTGTGGAGATGATTAGTAGCTTTAAAATAAAGTAAAAGGCGGGATGTAAGGGAGCCAAGAGGGTAGGACCAGCAGGCCCCTTAGTAAGTGGTCTAAAAATTAAAAGCGTGCCCTCCAAGGCAAAAGGAAAATCCTTTGAGGAGGAAAAAAGATGGCCAGAATCTTTGATATAATCCAAATGCCCGACATGGGGGAAAGGGAAATAGTGAGACGCTTCCCCCCAACAGGCTCGGGCGACTTCATGATCGGCTCCCAACTCATAGTTAGAGAATTCCAAACTGCCGTCTTCTTCCGGGACGGCAAAGCCTTGGACGTGTTCGGGCCCGGACGCCACACCATCACCACAGCTAACATCCCACTCCTGGTAAGCCTAATCGGCCTGGCCTTCCGAGGCGAAACCCCATTCAAAGCCGAAGTCTACTTCGTCAACATGCGGGAATTCGTGGACATGCGGTGGGGAACACCGGAGCCCATAGCCATGCGCGACGCCGAATTGGGAATGGTCAGGCTCAGAGCCTTCGGAACTTACTCCATGCAAGTTTCTGACCCCCAACTTTTCGTGAACAAAATCGTGGGAGCGCAGGGGCTTTACGAGACTTCCCAGATAGAGGGGTTCCTGAGAAGCATGGTAGTCTCCAAATTCGCCGATTTCCTGGGGGAAGCTGGCAGGTCACTCTTTGACCTACCCTCTCTCTACGATGAGATAAGCGCAGCCACGAAGGCCAAACTCCAGGACGATTTCGCCTCCCTGGGCCTTAACCTTAAGACCTTCTACGTATTCTCCATCACTCCCACCGAGGAGACGGCTAAGGCCATTGATGAGCGAGCAGCGATGGGAGCCATAGGCGATATGCAGAAATACCTCCAGTTCAAAGC
>CAZPWR010000473.1:0-3541 GCA_964590555.1 uncultured Anaerolineae bacterium
AAGTCTATCTTAAGAAGGCCAAGCTCTTCCAAAATTTCCATTGGATACTGGGAGACGACTCCGTTCCCTTCCTCCCCTCGCGTTGGGCGGAGCAGTGGGACATAGTTGGTTAATGGGGCATCGGCTACTACGACACCCCCCGCATGAGTTGAGGCATGCCTGGCTACACCCTCAAGGCGACGGGCAGTGTCTATCAGCTTGCGGATGTAATCGCTCTCTTCGTAGAGGCGCCTGAGTTTCGGTGAGCTCTCTAAGGCATAATCTATGGTGACCTTAGCCCCTGGGGGGACAAGTTTGGCTACCATGTCCACTTCGCCGGGAGGCATGTCCAAAGCCCTACCAACATCCCTTATCGCCGCCTTAGCGCCCATCGTCCCGAAAGTTATTATCTGGGCAACCCTGTCCTGGCCGTATTTGCGCACAACGTATTCTATAACCTCATCCCGACGGTCGTCCTGGAAGTCTATGTCAATATCGGGCATTGTTACTCGGCCGGGGTTGAGGAAGCGCTCAAAGATTAGGTCATAGCGCAAGGGGTCAAGCTCCGTTATCCCTAAAGCATAGGAGACTATGCTGGCTGCTGCCGAGCCGCGCCCCGGCCCCACCAGGATGCCCCTTTCCTTGGCATAGCGCACTATGTCCTGCACGATGAGGAAGTATCCAGAGAAGCCCAAACTTTTTATCACCTCAAGCTCGTGGCGGAAGCGAGCTTCAATCTCCGGGGTTATGGTCTGGTAACGCTTTTTAAGGCCTTCCCAAGCCAGGGCTTCAAGGTAGGAATCGGTTGTGAAGCCCTCGGGCACAGGGAAATCGGGGATGTGGAAGCGCTTTTCCCCAAGGTCCAGATCGCACATCTCAGCTATCAGAAGGGTGTTTTTGATGGCTTCGGGCACGTCCTTGAAAAGGGAAGCCATCTCTTCTGGGGAGCGCATGTAGTAAGTTAAGCCATCCATCCTCATCCGGTTTGGGTCGGTTATGATTGAGCCTGTTTGCAAGCACAGGAGTATATCCTGGTAAGGGGCATCTTCAGGGTTGATGTAATGGACATCATTTGTGGCAACGAGGGGCAGGCCAAGCTTCTTGCTCATTACCAATAGTTCACGGTTTATTTCCTTAAGCTCAGGAGGTTCATGGTCCTGAAGTTCCAAGAAGAACCTTTCGGGACCAAATACCTCTTTGAACCATCCAGCAACTCGGTAAGCTTCCTCCAGCCTACCTTCCACAATTAACCGCGGTATCTCCCCAGAGCCACAGGCCGTAAGGGCGATTAGGCCATCGGAATGGGCAGCGAGGAACTCTTTGTCAATCCTGGGCTTGTAGTAGAAGCCTTCCAATTGCGCGGCAGTGGTTATCTTTATGAGGTTCTGGTAGCCAGTTTTGTTCATGGCCAGAAGGACGAGGTGGAACTGGTTCTTGTCCAATTTTGGGTCTTTATCCTGCATCCTCCTTGGAGCGATGTATACTTCGCAGCCTATTATGGGCTTTATGCCCTTTTCCCTGGCCTTGAGGTAGAATTCCACGGCCCCATACATAACTCCATGGTCAGTTATGGCCAGGGCTGGCATGCCCATTTTGATGGCCGCATCCAGCAATTCGTCTATATGGGGAAGGCCATCCAGTAAGGAGTATTCGCTGTGGACATGCAAATGCACGAAGGACATTTTCTATCCTCCTCCCCAATTATATCCCGTGGGAGGAGCAACGCAAGACCACCTTGCGAGTTAGCAAGGAAGAGGCATACTATTTATGGCATCTTTCTGGTTTCAAGACACTATTTATTGGCAATTCCCAAAGTAGCGAGGGCAGCGCAATTTTAAGAAAGCCCTATTCCTCAAGCCCTCTCAGAGCCCGGCGGATTCTCCCTCGCACCCGGCTGAACTTGATAAGGCATTTCGTTTGGGTTACAATGTATACGTAGCCGTATGTTCAAATTCGGCAAGGGGGACGTTATGAGTGCTAAGGTGAGAACACAAGTCTACATCCCAAGGGATATTTACGAGGAACTGAAAAAGCGAAGCAAGTCCACAGGAATTACCATGGCTGAGCAAATTCGGCAGGCTCTGAGCGAATATCTGAAGCGAGAGGAAGGCGTGGTGCTAAAGGAAGACGACCCCATCTGGAAGATTGTGGGGGCAGCCTCTTTTGGCCCCGATGACGCTTCAGTCAACCATGACAAGTATCTCTACGGGTGGGAAAGAAACGGATGAGGATATTCGTTGATACCGGAGCCTGGTATGCCTTATTTAACCGTTTGGACATCCACCACTCCCGCGCCTCCACTTTTATGCAACAGCTCATTGGTCAAAAAAACGTGGCTATTTACTAGCGATTACGTGCTTGATGAAACCTTGACATTGATGCGTGCTCGCCTTGGGCATGATAAAGCTGTAGAATTCGGCAGATGGGTCCTCCAAAGCCCGCTGGTGAAGATAATCCACATTGATGAAGAAACTTGGCAAGCCGCCTGGGAAATCTTTGTCAAGCATAAGGATAAAGATTTCTCCTTCACTGATTGCACAAGCTTCGCTATCATGCGAAAACTCGGTTTGATCAACGCCTTTACTTTTGACCGCCATTTTGAGCAAGCGGGATTCAATATACTTCCAACCGAAAGCTGACCTTCGTGGCGAAATAATAGAGTAAAGGCTTTGCCCCGTTTCTTTGCATTGGCGAATGAGAAACTTCGTCTGGAAAGGAAGTTTATTCCTCAAGCCCCCTCAGAGCCCGGCGGATTCTCCTCTCAGCTTCCCTTTCGGCTATGGCGCGGCGCTTGTCGTATAGCTTCTTTCCACGGGCAAGGGCTATCTCTACTTTGGCCCAGCGGCCTTTTATGTACATCTGGAGAGGGACTATGGTGTAGCCTTTCTCCTGAACCCTGCCCATGAGGCGATTTATCTGGTAGCGGTGGAGGAGGAGCTTGCGAGGGCGACGGGGGTCGTGGTTTTCGCGGCCAGCTTGCTTATAGGGGGCGATGTGGGCATTCATGAGCCAAGCTTCCCCATCCTTTATCAAGACAAAGCTATCCCTCAGATTGACCCTGCCTTCCCTAACCGATTTTATCTCCGAACCAGTAAGCACAATCCCAGCCTCGTATCGGTCTTCAATGAAGTAATCGTGGAAGGCTTTAGGGTTACTTGCCACAACTTTCACAGACATCGCTTTTACCTTCCCTTCTTAGCCTCAGTAGGTACTCTACGGCCTTTTCCAGCTGAACGTCTTTCGCTCCCTCGCCAGGCTTAACCTCAATATCTGGGGTTAGACCTGTTCCGTGGATGGCCTCGCCGGATGGAGTGAACCAGCGGGCTGTGGTAACGCGTAGCTCGGACCCATCTTTGAGGGTAAAAGGCTGCTGAACTGAGCCTTTGCCCAAGGTCTTCTCCCCCAAGAGGATGCCCCTTCCATGGTCCCTTATTGCCCCAGCTACAATCTCTGAAGCGCTGGCACTGGCTCCATTGACAAGAACAACTAAGGGTATTGTGGGGTCGGTAGCGAGGCCACCAGGCACGGCTTTGAAGAGCTTTGTTTCTCCACCCTTCGTTTT
>CAZPWR010000474.1:0-3176 GCA_964590555.1 uncultured Anaerolineae bacterium
TCCTAAGGCATCAGTGAGTGGGGGATGGGAAATCCAGACAGTGTTAGTGATGTATTCCGAGGTTATGCCTTCGTTAATCTTTACGCGGAAGCGGGCCTGATTAAGTGCGCCGTATGGTCCGAGGCTTGCCGTCCTCGTGTATTGATTACTGCCCGCCCAGCTCCATCCGTAACCGACGAAGGTTGTATCCGATGGTAGCACTTCGGTCAAGATTGCATTGGGCAAATTGACCCCACCGGTATTGGAGAAATTCAGGATGAAATCAAAGATATCGCCGGGGGAGGCTATGCCCAGGTAGCTTGTTTTGGTTATGCTAAGTTGAGGGTCAGGCACATCGTAGTAGAATTCAATCCAGTCCAAGGATGGGGTTACAGTGATGAGCTGGCCCCTGGTAAGCTCAAGCTGGTATTGGAGGCGGAGGACATCGGCAATAGTCAGGTTCAAGGTATTGGTTCCGGTGACAAGGCTAATCCACTCTGACCAATCGCTCCATCCGCTTCCGGTCCGGTGGCGCTCTCTGAACCTCAATCCGGTATCAGGTGGGACATTAGCACTGTATTTAATTTGGGTTATTGTGACAGGCCTTCCGGGCTCAAACTGGAGCTCATTGGAGGAGTAAAAGCCTTTGGGAGCGTAGTAAGCTTCGCCCTCCCCAGCTTCATCTACGTTGCCCCTATAAACGGTATCTTTGCGCTGGGGAGGTAATTCAGGCCCATCACCCCCTATCACGTATATGTAACTTTGCCAGATAGCGGTGGCATGAAGGGAACGCTCCTGGGGCAAAACTGGGCCTCCTATCCACGCCCCTATTCCTGAGCCCCAGTCGTAAAGGCGGGAAGGAGAAGTTTCATCCACAAGGGCCAGCTGAACGGTGTTGGAAACTTGCTGGCCAAGCCCTACTTCTCCTCCGGTGAGGAAAATCTCACCTCTCGCTTCAACGGCACCGTGGCTGGAGAGTAGCTGAGGCAAGCCACCCTCAGCAGAAGTAAACCAACCCGTAAGGGTTGGAGTTGGCGGGGTGGCGGTGGTGATTACATCGGCAAATAAAACCTCACTTCTCGGGGTTGGGTCCTCCCCACCAATAACATAAATGGTTTTACTCAGTTCGCCAGTGTAGAAGATAGCAGCAAGGTTCCTCAACCCTCTGGGAAGCTTTTCCCCGTCTTCGCACACCCACTCACCCAAGGAGCCATCAGGTTGCACCTGAGCTTTGCATACTTCATCAATTGGGTAATCCATTGGGCCCAACCCAGGCTGCCCCCCTAATACAAAGATGAACCCTTCCACCACAAGGGCTGAGTGGTAAAATCTTCCACCACCTTCCAATTCTGTAGTTGTGATCCAAGGGCTTACTTCGCCCGTGGTAGCGGTCACAGTGGCCATGTAGACTTTAGGGGAGGGGGTGTTGGCATTATCAATCCCGCCTATGTAATAGAGGGTAGCGGTGGTTTCGGAGTGGGGGTAGATTACGAGGGCACCGCTGCTTAAGCCATCTTTATTGGGGTCGTTAGCTGGACAATTATCATTACCAGCTCCTTGGGCCGGAAGCCAAGAGCTTTCTGGCAATGTAACCCAAGGTTGGAGGGAGCCATCATCGGGGTTTATGGTTGTGCTGTAGACTTCGCGGCGTCGGCAGCCGTCCTGGTCATCACCACCTACTACGAAGATTTTCCCTTGCCAAGCTACCGCATTCAAGCTACTAAGTGGCACCGGGAGATGCTGGGAATCCTCTACCCATTGGCCGCCTCTCCAGAGGGGAAGGAGCCTTACCCCACCTTCAGGAGTTAAAGCAGTGAAGCGAAATGTTCCATCGGCGAAGTCTTCTGTGAAATCCTCTCGGAGCTTGAGGGCAAAAGAGAAGGAGGAAGAAGGAAGCAAGAACAGTAGAGCAGCCACTAAAAGTAATGCTTCTACAAAGAAGAAGAGAAGCCACTTTTTCCCGGCCATTTAGCGCCCCCTTGAAACAAGCCGGGGCAACCCTAAGAACAGGCTGCCCCGGCCAGATCCCTTTACGGACATACCAGCGGAGTTGAGTTCTTTAGGTAGAGGTTGATGTTTTTAACTTCGTAGGCAGGGGAGTCGGAGATTTCAATGGTGGGGAGAGTTTCAAGTGGGTTGCCACCCAGGGAATCAGTAAGGATATCGTAGCGGAGGCCTTCCCTCTCAAGCCAAGCTGCTATCTGGTAGGTTCCGGGTTCAACTCCGATGAACTGGAACGCCCCCGTAGCCGAAGCGGTTGTGGTCCTATAGACCTGGCCATTCTTGTAGAGGACGACCGTGGCTCCTTCGCCCGGCAGAGGATACTCTTCTACATAGCAATTCTCGCTTCCGATGTTCTGGACCCGCTCCGCTATGCTGCGGTAGATTTGCTCCAGCTCTTGCGGTCCGGGAGCCACGAAGAAGTGCGGCTTTGAAGGATCAGTATCGGCAGAGGCGATGGCCCTGAGGAGGTCGTACTGGAAGTTATCGCCTATGGCTATGGAGAAGACGATGGCTCCAACCCCTCCCATATCTGCTGGCATCTTGCTCACGTTGGCCTGGTTTATGGCATCATCAATAGCTGGCTGGTTGCACGGAGGGCTTGTTTGCCAGCTATGCCCTGGGAAGCCAGTCCACTGCCCATTTAGGCGAATGTTGGCAATTCCATCGGAGGCCAGGATTATGACCGGTACATTGGTACCGCGGTTGGGGGAATTAAACAGGACATCGTTAGCCTTGTTAAGACCTCCAGCAATGGGGGTCCTGCCATTAGCCGTAAGGCTTTGGATTTTTTGCTTTACAAGGTTGATGTTAGAAGTAAGGCCAACCTCTACTTTACCTATAGCGTAATATGTGCTTGTGCTTCCGGACTCAGTGCACAGTAGAGGATAGCGAGATGTTGAACCTTCCTGCGGGAACGAGACCAAGGCAACCCTATCGCCTTTATCGGGCTGGAGGTAATCAACGAAAGTGGAGAGGATCCTCTTGGCGGTTGTGATTTTCCTCTCGCGGTTGGCTCCCTGACCCCAGTAATCGTTCATGCTCCCAGAGGTGTCAATCACCAGGACCACATCTACCGGGATATGTTGAGTTGTGGTTACAACTTGGATGGACTCATTTAGCCTTACGGCCTGGATAGCAACTGTCCCCACTATGTTCTTGTTAGCGGCCGGGGGAGGGGAGCCTTCGCCACTTTT
>CAZPWR010000475.1:0-1584 GCA_964590555.1 uncultured Anaerolineae bacterium
GGCTTGGGGCCAGGCCAGAAGGGGTGATATATGCCGTCCCCGGACACCCCTTGGTGGGGGAAACTACCACCCGCCTCATCCTCAAGCTGGCCTCGGAGAAGGGGATTGAGGTAAGCGTTAAGGAAGGGATAAGCTTCTTGGACTCCCTATTCATTGCCCTTGGCCTTGACCCCATGGACGGCTTGCAGATAGTGGACGCCTCGGAGCTTGCTTCCCACCATTACCCCAAACTTGACCCCGACCGACCGGCAGTAGTTGGCCAGCTTTACGACCGCTTCCTGGCTTCGCAGGTCAAAACGGCCCTGATGGACGTCTACCCCGAAGAGCATCCGGTAACTCTCGTGAAAGGTGCCGGAACCATTTCCCCTGTAGTTCGCACTATCCCTTTGTATGAACTTGACCGTCAAGATGACATTGATTACTTGACTTCCCTCTTCATCCCGCCCCTTCCTGAAGAAAGCTCTTACATTTCCTTGCAAGAGGTTGTGGCTCACCTCCGCTCTCCAGAGGGGTGCCCTTGGGACCGCCAACAGACCCACAAAAGCATCCGGCCTTTCCTCCTTGAAGAGACTTACGAAGTCTTAGAAGCACTGGACCAAGGTGATATAGCGAAGCTTAAGGAAGAGCTTGGAGACCTATTGCTTCAGGTGTTCTTACATGCTCAGATTGCTCTTGAAGAAGGGGAATTCCGGCCAACGGAGGTTGTATCTGGCCTCATCCGGAAACTGAAGCGTCGCCATCCCCATGTCTTTGGCCAGGTTAAAGTCAAAGATGCGGAGGAGGTGATACAGAACTGGGAAAGGATAAAACGCGAGGAGAGCGGGGAGGAAGAGCCAAGCTATTTGCTCAAGGGGGTTCCGAAGGCTCTATGCGCTTTAGCCCAAGCTCAGGCTTACCAGAGGAAGGCAGCCCAAGTGGGCTTTGATTGGGAGAGCGTTGAGGGAGTTTGGCAGAAGCTGGAGGAGGAACTTGCCGAGCTGAAAGAGGCCCAATCTTTGGAAGAGGTGGAAAAAGAGCTGGGAGATGTGCTATTTACTTTAGCCAACCTCGCTCGCTGGCTCAAAATAGATGCGGAGAGTGCACTCCGCATGGCCAATGCTCGCTTCGCATCCCGGTTCAAGCACCTTGAGGATGAGGCAAAGAACAGAGGCAAGAAGCTTGAGGAACTGAAGCCAGAAGAGATGGACACCTTTTGGGAAGAAGCCAAAGCCTTGGAGGAGGAACCATGGAAGCCTTGATGAACGAAATAGCTGAGGCTCTCTACAACGGCGAAGCCGAAAAGGTCGCAGAACTTACCCGTAAAGCCTTGGAAGAAGGCCTTTCCCCTGAAGAAATCCTCAACAAAGGCCTGATTGCCGGCATGGATAGGGTAGGCAAAGACTTTAGGGATGGCATCCTCTTCGTGCCTGAGGTGCTTATCGCTGCCCAAGCTATGAAAGCAGGAATGCAGATACTTCGTCCTCTATTGACAGAATCTGCTATCTCTGGCCTCGGTACCTTCGTCATCGGCACTGTAAAGGGTGACCTCCACGACATCGGCAAGAACTTGGTGGCCATGATGATGGAAGGGGCAAGGTTCAAAGT
>CAZPWR010000476.1:0-3796 GCA_964590555.1 uncultured Anaerolineae bacterium
GCCCACGAGCGGGTGGGCAGTGAACGACTGTGCTCGCTCCCACCGTAGCGTCGGGTCCACCCCCTCGGGGGGGTTTGGGGGGGTTCCCCCCGTTTTGATTAAGGTCGGCGAAGGCCGACCTCTGGCCGAAGGCCCCAAAAGGCTGATTTCAATCGGCATGAAAAAGGCCGACGATTTTGGGACACACCCAAGTTTTAGGGCACATCCCCCACCCCCGTTTGCTGAGGGTTCGCCAGGGTTTAGGGTCCCACTCGTGCGGGGTTTACAGGGGTTCGAAGCTCGCCCCCTCTTTTAAAAGGAGCATTTCGTTTCCTGCAGGATTACGCGGCGAATCTGGAGGTCATCCCAGATAAGGTCATCGTGCTGCCAAGGCGGGATGCGCTTGGTAATCCTTACCGTTATCCGATTGCGGCCTTCCCTGAGCACGCCAGGGGCGATTTCCACAGGAAAGTTTACCCATACCCCTTCCCAGACTTCGGCAGGCAAAGTGGCCACTTCTTTCCCGTTCAGAAATAGCTTGTTCCCTTGCTCGTTGCTCTGCATCAGCTCTAAGGTCAAGAGCCAGCATTTTCCCTCAGGCTTGTGGACGTAGAAGGCCCATTCCCAAACAGGGCTTGGGTTGCGCGAGAGGTAAAGCGGTTCCCATGGGTATGGGTATTCGCTGTCCCCAAGGTGCACGGTTTGGTCATGGGCGAGGATTGTGATGCGCTGCGGTGATTTGGGTTCCGGGAGGGGGTCACGGCGGATGTGAGGAGAAGTGCGGGCCAAGGCCCTGCGGGCCTCCCAGGCCGGTTTCGGAGAGCCATCGGGGTTGAGGAGGTTGAAGCCGCGGTAGGCTGGTTCAATTTCCCCAGAGCTTAAGTGCCAAACGGCCATCATCCCGACCCACGGCCAGCGAGAAGCAGCCATCTTTATCGCTCCCACCAAGTAGCTGGCTTGCTCTTCAGGGCTGACTTCGGTCCATGCCCAGCCACCGTACCCTTCAGTAGTCCAGCCGAATTCTGTAACCCACACTTCTTTTTCGCTATCCCCGTAAGCGACCATGATTTCCCGCAGGTCCTCAAGCCTGGCCATGTTAAGGCCATTGTGGGCACCACGGGGGTCATCCGGAGGGTAGGCAAAGCCGTAGGGGTGGGCTCCCAAGGCATCAAAGTAACGGGCAGCGCCGGCCTCGTAAAGTTGCTTGAGGTACAAGCGGTCATCCATTGCCTCTGAACTTATCTCGTTGGTGGGGGCGAGGCCTGCGCTCACAATAACGGCGTCCGGGTCTGTTTCCCTTATCGCTTGGGAAGCAGCTTTGAGGAGGGAGACATATCCTGCAGGGTCAGGCGGGAGGTTGCCCCACTCTTGGGCAAGGTTTGGTTCGTTCCAGATGATGTAGGCTTTGACCCGGCCCTTGTAGCGTGCCGAAAGTTTGCGCAGGAAGTCAGCGTAGAGGGCAGGCTCCTTGGGAGGGGAGTTAGGGTAAGGGGTGAGGGAAGCCCAAGCCGGGGGATGGTCAACCCTGAAGACTGGGTTGAGCCGGTAGTATTCCATTGCTTGGAGGGCGAGGTCTAACCCTGCCCAGTTGTATCGGCCAGGATAGGGCTCAATGTCGCGCCAGAGGACAGGGTAAACGACCCAAGTAGCTCCCATCTCCTGAACCTTCTTAAGGGTATAATCGGAGGCGTCCAGAACGTGAACGCCGAAGCGGATTTTCCCTTGGGAAGGTGGAATGGGCAAACTCAGGGTAAAAGCTATCAGGAAGAGAGCGAGCAACCTCTTCACCTTTGGACTGACCTGTAGATTCCGTCTGGGGTGCGGACGAACACCGTACCCCTTGGGCTTATGAGCACTTGCCTTACCTCAAGCGGCAACCCATCCCCGATGAATTCCCAAGAATTCCCCCCATCCTGGCTGCGGAACAGGCCTGAGTATCTTGTCCCAACGTAGATTACATCGGGGTTTCGGGGGTCAAAAGCTACGGCCGAGACGGTTACGTCCTGGAAGCCAGCAGCTTGCCAAGTCAAGCCGTAATCGTAGCTTATGTATAGTCCTCGTGTAGCTCCAGCGTAGATTTGGCCAGCTTTAGTAGGGTGGAAGGCTGCAGTCAGGATGCTTTGGCCCTGAAATGGCCCGTGGATTATTTCCCAGAAATCGCCTCGGTTGCGGGTGATGTAGAGGTTTTCGGTAGCGCCGGCCAGGAGCGTTCCGGGATTTTGAGGGTCATAGGCTACGCACAGGACTTCATCGCTCAGCTTCATCCCTTCCCATATGCTCTTGAAGGTTCGGCCACCGTCGGAGCTGCGGTAGAGCCGGTCGTAAGATATGCGGGCGTAGAAGTAGTCGGGATTGTAGGGGTCTATGAGCAGGTAGGGGACGCTCAAACCGGCGAGGGAGGGGCTTATTGGCTCCCACTTCCCCCCAAGCCATATCCCTTGTCCTATGACTCCGACGTAGAAGGTTTCGGGGTCGCGGGGGTGAAAGGCAATGCTCTGAACTCCCCAGCCTTCCAGAAGAGGGGTCCAGTTTTCGCCCTCATCAAAGGAGGTGTAAAGGCCTTTCCCGGTCATGGCGTAAAGAGCATCGCCCTTGGGTGAGAGGGCTATCCCCAAGGGGAGGGGGCCTCCAGGACCGCTCTTAACCTCTTCCCAAGCTGCGGTTTTGCCGATGGCCTTGAACAGCCCTTGGACTCCACCGGCATATAGTCCTGAGTGGCCCTCGGCGAGGGTGAAAATGGAGGCAGCAGGGGGGAAACCTTCAAGCCTTTCCCACGACTTCCCCCCATCCCGGCTTCTGTAGACCCCGAACCGGCCGAGGGCGGGGTTGGCGTCTTGCTCCCCGGCATATAGGGAGCCATCGGGGGAGACGAGGAGTGCAGCGGGGACGGAAAGAGGTGAGCTGAGCTTATGCCAAGTTTCTCCCCCATCTTGGGAAGAGAATAGCCCTTCCTTGGCTCCGGCGAAAATTTCCTGAGGGTTGGAGGGATTAGCCGCCAAGGCGTAAACGTGGCGCATCCCCGATTTTCCGGAAACGTTGCGCCAGCTTAGGCCTCCGTCCTCAGTTTTCCATACCCCTTGGCCGGCAGTTCCGGCGAAGAGGGTGAGGGGGTGAGAGAGATGAGGGAGCAAAGCGAGGGCTGTGGCTTTCAGAGGGGAAAGGGGCTCCCATTGCTCGCCCTTGAGGCGGTGGATGGGCGCTTCATCGGGGGAGGCGTATAAGGTTCCGTCTGAGGAAAAAGCCAAGGCATAGATTCGGGCAGAGGGAAGCCCTTCCCCCGCTTGGCGACAGGAAGGAGGCAAGCCCTCGCACCGCACTACCCCTTCCGAAGTCCCTACGTAAATGGCCTTTGGGTTTGAAGGGTCGGGGGCGAGGGAAAATGTAGGCCCAGAGGGAACGCCTTCTTCTACTGGCTGCCAACTCTGTCCGCCATCGGGGGAGAAGTAAAGGCCGGGGCTGGAGTAAACGGCGGCCCACAGCCCTGAGGAATTTTCGGCCACGGAGAGGACGAAAACCTGGGGTTTGAGGCCATGGTGTATTGGTTCCCACGGCTGGGGGTGGGCGCAGGCTGAAAGGATTAAAGGGATAAAAAACAAGGGTTGGCAGGCTATTAACTGCCAACCCTTCAGGCGGAGAGGGTGGGATTCGAACCCACGAGGCGCCGTTTTAGACGCCCACGCGATTTCCAGTCGCGCCGATTCGGCCACTCTCGCACCTCTCCATTGCTATTTAAATTATACAGCCTTACAATCCATCCGTCAAGCTTAAGGCTCCCTGGGGGTGTGTCCCAGAATTATGGGGCCCGGTGGGCTGAGAT
>CAZPWR010000477.1:0-2543 GCA_964590555.1 uncultured Anaerolineae bacterium
TCTCTGTTGTCCTGCGCGTTGTTCGTGCGTGCCGCACTCGGAGGAGGTGCCGGGGGGGGGAGGGTGCATCCATAGGCGCGATGCAAGGCGCTTTCGCCTTAATGGCTGTCCTGTTTCGCCCGGTGGCCGGCTGGGTTTGCGACCGGGTTGGAAGGCGAGCAGGCCTTATCCTCGGCTCCGTTGTTTTCACCTTGAGCTTGCTCCTTTATTGCTTAATTAAAGACCTGAAAAGCCTACTCCTTTTGCGGGCTTTTCACGGGACAGGAATTGCTTTCTTTACCACGGCTTTTGCCGCTTTCCTTTCCGATATTGCTCCCCCCGAAAGGAGAGGGGAAATAATGGGGCTTGGGGGGATTCCTGCCCCTATCTCTCTCCTCTTTGCCCCTCTTTTGGGGGATTTTCTGGCTCGTGGTGGCAATTTCTCAAGGCTTTTCCTTACCGGGGCCTGGTTCGGAGCCTTAGCCCTTGTTTTGTCCATCTCTTTGCCTGAAACCATTAAACGCTCAGGCCAAGGCCATAGCTCCATCAACTTGGCAAAAATATCCGTTCCTGTTATCCTAACAGTGGCAATCGGCGTTTCTTACGGCTCCGTCATCACCTTCCTCCCCGTCTTTTTAGCTGAGAGGGCCATCGGACCAGCGGGCTTCTTCTTCTCCGCATTCTCCCTAATGCTTGTGCCCACTATGATCTTTGGGGGTAGGCTATCTGATAAATTAGGGCGAAGCAAAATAGCAATACCTGCGGCTGGGCTGGTAATCTTAGCCATGAGCCTTATCCCGTTAATCCGAACACACCTGCTTTTGGTCCTTTCGGCCTTGATTTATGGGCTCGGATACGGCACATTACGGCCAACCATTGATGCCCTGATCGTAGATAGGGTCCTTCCGCTGGCACGAGGGAAGGCTTTGGGCTTCAATTACGCCGGGTTTGACTTGGGAATAGGTTTTGGGTCCTTGCTCTTGGGCCTCCTGGCCCAAGGGTGCGGATACAGTTCGGTTTATCCTGCATCGGCTATAGTCATGGCTGCAGCTGGAGCCATATTCCTGTGGGAGGTATCAAAGTGCTGAAGAAGGCTCTCAAGCTTTTGCTTTTCTTCCTCGCTATATCAGCCATGTTGGCTGTGGTAATAGTGCCTGCCGTAGCTATCGTGAAGATAATTTCCTCCCCCTCTTCGGGCAAAATCCAGGTCAAATTAGGTTCACCTGCGGAGCTTTACTACGGCCTTTACCTCTGGCTTCACCAGGACGAACTCCAAAGGCCTCTTCTCCCCACAGGCACTCCAGTTCCCTTTACCGTATACCCTGGGGAATCGCCCTATTCCATAGGGGAGAGGCTTGAAGAGGCAGGGATTATCTCCAGTGCTAAGCTTTTCTACGCTTACATACGCTACAAAAATTTGGGCCAGACCCTTGAGGCTGGCGATTATATCCTAAGCCCCGGCATGAGTATACCCGAGATAGTCAGCGTGCTTCAACATGGCCGAGCCAAGGAGATAACAGTAACGATTCCCGAAGGGTGGCGGATGGAGCAGTTAGCCGATTACCTTGAAGAGCAGGAGATAATGTCAGCCGAGGAATTCCTGGCTTGGGCTAAGGTGGACTTATGGGTTGACCGCTACGATTTCCTGAAAGAAGTCCCGGAGGGGGCATCCCTTGAAGGCTACTTGTTCCCCGACACTTACAGGCTTCCTTTCCCAGCTTCACCGAAGGATTTGATAGCCCGAATGCTTGAGAACTTTGAGGCCAAGGTAACACCTGAGATGCGGGCCAAGGCAAGTGAGCTTGGCCTAACCTTCCACCAAGCGGTGATTTTGGCATCAATTGTGGAAAAGGAAGCGGTCTTGCCTGAGGAAAGGCCTCTAATCGCCGGGGTTTTCCTCAACCGGCTACGTAAGAAGATGTACCTCCAAGCCGACCCCACCGTTCAGTATGCCAAAGGGTACGATAAGACCACCGGCCATTGGTGGTCGCCCATCACGATTGAAGAAGCGACTTCCATCCAATCGCCGTATAACACTTACCTCAACCCTGGGCTTCCCCCAGGCCCAATATGCAGTCCGGGCCTTGAATCCATAAAGGCCGTGCTCTACCCAGCCCAAACCGATTATTTGTTCTTCTTCTCTCCCGATGGCAGCTCACACATCTTCTCCAAAACTTACGAAGAACACTTGGAAAAACAGAGGCAGTATGGGAAGTGAAAAGAGACGCATCTTAGTCAGGAGCTTAATAGGATTTTCTCTGGGCTTTTTGTTTCTTGCCCTTTGCCTCCTGAGCACCCGTGAAGTGACGCTAATAGTGGACGGGAGGGTCCAGAGGGTTCGGGTTCTGCCTGCGGAGCCGGGGGCCATCCTGGAGGAGTTCGGCCTTGCCCCGCATGCCAGTTATTCCTATACCCAGGGCAATCCAGCTACCCTGGTAGTGAGCAGGCCTATCCCAGTGGAAATTTACGCCGACGGAGTTTTGAGGAAAGTTGAAGTTTCAGGCACCACTTTGGAGGAAGCGTTAAGCAAGGCCGGAGTAGCCGTTAAGGAGGAGGACGAAATC
>CAZPWR010000478.1:0-1726 GCA_964590555.1 uncultured Anaerolineae bacterium
GCCGTTCCAGACGAGAGGACTTTTGGGAGAGCGTAATATCCATCGTGCGCCCTTTGAAGTCCTTCCCATCCCGCTTTTTGACCCGGAAGACAAACGGCATCGGCGGTTGGCGGAATTGAGTGAAGAATGCCATGAAAAAGTAGCGCAATTTGTAGCGGATGCTGATGAAAAGACTTTTAAGCAACCAATTGGACGACTGCGCCAGCAAGTGCGGGCGATGTTAGAAAGAGAACTCTCGCAAATCAACAAACTTGTCGCCGAAGTGCTTGGCTTGTCCATTTGAATGAGCATCGTCGCCTAAGCAAGGAGACGAAATGTCATTTCGCCCGATAGACAACGATGGTGGATAAAGTGTGAAATTAGAACAGGCTAAGCTGCTTGGCCTTGCTTTCCCCTTGGATTTCCATCCTCTCCAATTCTTCCAAGATTTTGGGGATGCGCTTGAAGTCCCCTTCTATAGCTTCTCGCCATTTGGGTTGGTGTAGGGCAGCGGCGGGGTGCAGGACCGGGTAGCAAATTATGTTCCCGACCTTTATCGGTTGCCCGCGCACTTTGGATATTGAGGCTTTGGGAAGGAACTTGGCCAAGGAGTATCGTCCGAGGGTTACGACTAACTTTGGCTTTATTATCTCCAGCTGCCGGTCAAGGTAAGGAGCGCACGCTTCTATCTCGTCCTTAAGGGGATCACGGTTTCCGGGTGGCCGGCATTTGATGACATTGCAGATGTAGACCTCTTCCCGCTTAAGGCCTATGCTGGCCAGAAGCTCATCAAGGAACTGTCCCGCCGCCCCTACGAATGGCCTTCCTTGCCTGTCCTCGTGGAAGCCTGGGGCTTCCCCAATGAACATTATGCGGGCGTTTTCAGGCCCTTCCCCCGGAACTGGATTAGTCCGGCTTTGATGGAGGCGGCATTTGGTGCAATGCTTTATCTCCTCATAAAGGCTATCCAGTTCCACCATGGTCTCCTCCCTTTCAGTTTCCTCTCCAAGCTCTTCCTGTTTTTGGCCAAAAGGGTCCGGTATTCCTGCGAGTTTATATCAAAAGCCGTCATGATTAAAGCATCTTCCCCATCGGAATAATAGCCCTTCCGCTTGCCTACTTCTTCAAAGCCGTATTTCCGGTAGAGGTTCTGAGCGACCTTGTTAGAGACTCTTACTTCCAACGAGGCGATTTCTGCTCCGAGCCGGAGGGCCAGCTCAATCAGGGAGTAAAGGATGAGCTCGCCAAGCCCTTTACCCCTCCATTCGGGCTTAACGGCCAGGGTGCATATGTGGGCTTCATCCACGACGAGCCAGAAGCCACCGTAGGCCAGAAGAGGCCCTTCTCCCCCCCTTTCTTTGAGCCTGACCACGATGTAAAAGCCGCGGTCATTGCGGGTGAGCTCATAGTGGTAAGCTGATAAAGGCCAAGGCCTCTTGAAGCTCACCTTTTCAATTTCCATCACTTCCGGCAAATCCTCAAGGGTCATGCGCCTTACGATGTAAGGGATTTCCATCTTCACAGCCCTTTTAGGTAAATTGGCGAAAGGGAAGCAGGATCATCCTTGTGGGAAGAGAGCCAGAGTTTGTAGGCCATCTGAGCCAAGAACCCGGCTCTTCTCAGGGAAAAAGCGGGGTCAGCTACAGTCGCCTTCCCTCCGAATGCCCTCTCTATGAACTCTCGGCCGTATTGGTCAATCTCGCCGCAGAAGATGGCTTTACCATCTGCAACCTTAGAGGGCAAATCT
>CAZPWR010000479.1:0-1971 GCA_964590555.1 uncultured Anaerolineae bacterium
CTAATCGGAGGTAAAGAAATCTATGCAGTAAAGACACCGGATGACGTTCACCAGAAAGTCCAAGTTGCCCATCCTTACCTGGAGCACCTGGGGATAGGCGGCATGGGTACGCGAGGGATGGGGCGTTTAAGAGTGCTCTACCCTCCACCAGCTCCCGAAAACTCTGTACCTGAAAAGGTTAAGTGTAGAGATTCCGCAACGAGCACAACTGATTCTCCATCGGGCTTGTCAGAATCCTCAACAGGACTTCCTGAGGAGTAGCTAAATGCAAGGAGGTAAAAGATGAGCGGCGAAGTTCTCAATTTAGACATCCTGGCCGCTGAAGTTGGCCGTAAGCTTAGCGAAAAAATTAACGATGAGAAAGTGTTTAACGAAGCCTTGGCAGTCCTGGAAGAGCAAGGGCCATACGCGATGTTCCTCTTTGTAAGGGTCCGGCATGCCGAACATCGCGAGCCATTTGAAGGGGAACTTGTGGAGTTACTGAAGCAAGTCCTGCGGAAAAATGCGGAGGAGGCCCTGGAAATTGCTAAGAACGTAGCAAACGATCTTGATAATCTCCTATTTGCCCGTGACTTGCTGCGGACCGCCCTCATCTATGCGCGCTTCCACTTGAAAGCCAAAGGGGGAGAATAGTCCGATGGCGTGGCAGGCTTATCGCTGGGTTTGGCGGTTGGAGTCGCCTCTTTATGTTGGTCTTCCACCTGCGGGATTCCTCAACCGCACTCGGCTTTACATCCCTGCCCGGACGATGTGGGGGGCTTTGACGGCTATGCTGGCGCGACGGAATGCTTCTGAAGCCTGGCCGGATTACCAAGGTATTGGCACTGCTCTCCAGCAGCAGGCTCGTTTTTCTTACCTTTATCCGGCTGAGCAAGTTAGGGGCCGATGGTACTCCTGGCTTCCCCGATACGTAAAGGGCCAAGGGTTATGCTGGCAACGCCAAGATGGCAGGGACTTGGTTCCCCACCGAATTTTTCGCCAACGCCTCCTGTCCACCCACCCTGGCACTGCGATCGAGCCTGCTTCTGACACCGCTGCGGAAGGGACGCTCCGTGAGGTAGAATACATCACGCCGCGCTGGCGTGATACAGGTGCTCCCATCGCCTTTGTTGGCTATGTGTTTCTGCGAGAGGGGAACGACCTCTATGGGCTAAAGGACGTAAAGGAGCTCTGGGTCGGCGGGGAAAGCCGCTACGGTTTCGGCCGTTTGCGCCTTATAGAGTGGGAAGGTTCCGTAGGCGACTGCTTTGGTGCTTCCCTGGACTTGGAAGGTGAAGACCCTATCCTTAAAGAGCCGGAGTTCTTATTGGCACATACTTTGGTGGATAAGGACAATTTGGTTTCTGGGGCTGGGGCATTGGAGGTCGTTCTTTGGTGGGATCAAGATAAGCTTTATAGCGAAACTCCCAGCAGTCTATGTTGGGCACCGGGCTCGCAAGTCAAAGCTCGTTACCGTATAATGAAAAGTGGAGTTTGGGAAAAAGTGAAATGATGAGGGTTAGCCCGTGCTTTCACCATTCGCTAAGCCCGATGCCTAGCTAATACTCATCTAGCCGAGGTCAAAGCATTCGTGACGGGCATTGCTGATTGTTTAGGAATTCTTGAGCGCTGGGGATTTTACATTCCGAAACCAACGTGCAGTCAAAGTGGGCTTTTCGGTTTTGATGTGGGGCTTCTTTGCGTTGGGAAGGTGTAAACTAAAGAAAGAGCTGATAGAAAGTTCGTGAAAAGAGAAGTAATCGGGCAAGAGAAGGCACCGATAGAGGCTTTCATATGAGGGTTCGTGTAACTTTCCAGGCCGAAGGCTCAGTTTGGGTCCCTTGGCATTATCCAGAGCTGCTCCAAGGCATAGCTTACAAGGCTATAGGAAAGGCCTCCCCTGAGCTTGCCACACGCTTGCACTCAGAAGGCTTCGTGGTAGGAAGCCACCGCTACAAGCTTATCACCTTCTCCTGGCTCTTCCCTCACTCG
>CAZPWR010000480.1:0-3885 GCA_964590555.1 uncultured Anaerolineae bacterium
CCTACGTTAAGTTCCGTTATGGCTTTCTCCTGGGGGGTAGCCTCGGCCTCCTCCACTATCTTAGCCACATTGCCTTTGGCATCCCGCACTACCCTTCCGAAACCCATGGGGTCGGTGGAGTGGACGGTAAGGAAAGTTATAACTGGCTTTCGGGCCTGGTGGGTTGCCAAAAGATTTTCAACAGTCTCTTTCCGCAAAAGAGGCATATCGCCGTAGAGCACGAGTGTATCTGGGGGCCAAGAGGGGTAAGCTTCCAAGGCTTTGAGGACCGCGTGGCCTGTCCCCAAAAGCTCGCCTTGATGTACTGTGATAGCTCTTTCCCCAACGAGCTTAGCTACTTCTGTACTACCATGTCCTATCACCACTATCGGCTTTTGGGAAGATAGTGCCAAGGCGATTTTCAATGGGTATTCAAGCATGGGCTTACCGCAGATAGGGTGCAGGACTTTCGGAACCTTTGATTTCATCCTCTTGCCGAGCCCGGCAGCTAAAATTACAATTCCAAGGTTTTCCATAGGTCCACATCTCCTAATTCCAAGCTTTCAGGAATATTTTAACATGGCAAGGTTGCGGGGGCAAGCCCCTCAGAAATTGACGGGATAGGCTTGGAGTGGTAAAATGAAAAAAATCTTTAAGGAGGGGAAAATGGGTCAGGTTTATGTCTCCAATCATCCGCTGGTCCAGCACAAGCTGACCATATTGAGGGACATAAACACTGAGCCAAAGCGGTTCCGTGAACTTTTGAGGGAAATCACTTGGCTCCTCCTATATGAAGCAACCAGGGACCTCAGGGTGGAAGAGAAGCAGGTCACTACCCCTTTGGGGACAGCGGTTGGGGCCCAACTTACTGAAGAAATCGCCTTCTGCCCAATCTTGAGAGCTGGCCTTGGGATGATAGACCCAGCTTTGGAATTGATTCCGGGCGCCCAGGTCTGGCACATAGGTATTTATCGTGACCACAAGACCCTCAAGCCCATTGAGTATTACACGAGCCTTCCGAAGAAAGCTACTGCCCAAGTAGCCATAATCCTGGACCCAATGTTGGCTACAGGTGGGTCGGCTGTGATGGCGGGCACCCTCCTCAAAGAAATTGGGGTCCCAAGGATAAAATTTGTTGGGATAATAGCGGCTCCGGAAGGGTTAGAGAGGCTCCGCAATTCCCACCCGGATATAGACGTTTTTGTGGCAGCGGTTGATAAATACCTCACCCCTGAACCGCAGAAGCCGGGGGACCCGCCAGCTGGATACATCGTTCCAGGCCTTGGGGATGCTGGGGACCGCCAGTTCGGTACAAGCTGAGGCTGGCGAGCTCTTCCCAGCTCTAAAAAGGAGGGAGGCCAATTAGCTTAAGGGATTGGTATTCCAGCCTTACCAATGCTCAAAAGCTTACTTATGGCTTTCTTTTAGCCATAATCTTAGCCACTTTGCCTTGTTACTGCCTTGGGTTCTTGGCTTTGGCCTTCGCTCCACCGCGGAAGCCCGCATCCACTCCCATAATATGGCCTTCTCCCATTCCTACCCTCACTCCCACCCCTACCTCCAGCCCCACTCCCACTTTTACTCTAATCCCGACCCCTACTCAGCGGCCTCCTTTCCCAACTTCTACCCCAACCCCTACTTTCACATTTACCCCTACGCAGACTTTCACCCCTACTCCCACTGAAACCGTCACCCCAACCCTTACGCCCACACCAACTGAAACATTTACTCCCACCCCTACCGAAACCTTTACACCTACCCCCACCGAAACATTTACCCCAACTCCTACCGAAACCCTTACGCCCACCCCAACTGAAACATTTACCCCCACCCCTACCGAAACCTTTACGCCTACACCTACCGAGACGTCTACTCCGACCCCTACGGAAACTGTTACCCCTGCTGCAACCTCTACCGAGCTTAAGCCATAATGGCCCAACTGCTTGAAAAGGTAGGGGATAGAACCCACAGCCGTAATGATGCCAAGCCGCGCAAAGGCGCGGGAAATGGGTTGAGCGAACGATAAATTAACAAGGGGAAGGCCCCTACTCCGGAGTAAATCTTGACAAAATGGGGAAAATTTGTTATAGTAAAAATTGGGAGGCCAAAACAATGGCCATAATAATTTGCATTTTTATTGGTATTATGATTTTGTTTGCGCTGGCCCTGACCCCCATCAACAGTCCAGAGGTTTTAGCTGGGTTCACTCCTACCTTTACCCCTCTCCCTCCAACCCCAACTTTTACCCCTGTCCCACCTACTCCTACCCCTGTTCCCCCTCCCCCTCCTACCCCAACTCCGACCCTTGCTCCGTTGCTTCCTGTCACTGGTGGCTCTTTTAACTTCATGCCTGGTTTGGTTATCATTTTAGGTGCTATTGCTTTTGCTGTAGGGCTTTTAGGGAGGAAACTTAAAGCATAAAACGCTGAGGGTTAGATTATGGCTTTGCTTTTGTTGCCTTTTATCGTTTCATTTGGAAGCTTTGCTGCGCTGGCTTTTGCTCTTCGCTTTTATCGGCGCGGTAAGAAAGCTGTATCTTGCCGGAAGCAGAAATTTGAAGCCCCCTTGCGGTTTGAACTTAACTCCATTCCGAACATTATCGCTTTGATTTCACTGTTTACCTCCTTTATGCCTGCCCCTTCCTTGCCGGCACAAGCTTCTCAACCGCTTGATGAATCTTTGCCTGCTTATCCTACAACCCTCGCTTCTAATCCGAAATCCTGCTCCAGCTTCTGCCCTCTACCTGATAACCTCTTGAGCGATGAAAGCCATCACTCCATCACAAGCATCACCGTCACCGGCCCTGACGGCCCCATCAACAACTGCGACGTGGTCACCTTTACTATCGTTGCTACTAACGATAGCGTGACCGCTACCAATGTTATCATCACCAGCACGATGCCCGAGGGCTTCTACCCCACCCAAGTCGTCACCAACGTGGGCACCGTCGGACCCAGAGAGGTTATCACTTTCTACGCCGTCTTCTCCGCCACCTGCTCTGCCGTCTCCGGGCAGAACGTGGTCACCCTGACCCAGGACGGGGCTTCACCCATCGTCCGCTATACTGACTTCGTGGTCAACCCCGGCGCCATCACCGTCCGCAAGGAGCCGGCCGTCATCCCCGCCGCGCCCGATGAAGTGGTCACTTGGACCGTCTACGTGGAGAACACCGGCTACGGCACGGTCTACAACGTCCGGGTGACCGACACCCTGGGGAGCGGATTGCAGTATGTCTCTGGAGTCACCTCTACGTATTTCGTCTCCATCCCCGTGGGCGGCGTGGTCACTTTCCCCATCTCCGCTCGCGTTGTCGGCTGCTCTGACCTGGAGAACGTGGTCACCGCCACCTGGGGCTGCAACGGCCAGATGTGCCTCACCCCCCAGACTGCGAAGGGTGCGGTGGACCTGCAGATGCGCAACCCCGTCCTGGAGTTCTCCCTGCCCGCTTTCAATGTAACTTATTGCGAGGGCTTCGGCGTCTTCACCATCCCCATCACCAACACCGGCGACGGCACGGCCTACTTCGGCACGCTGACGGTAAACCTCTCGCCCTTCAATGTGACCGTTGCGCCGCCCGCTTCCTATGACGGCTCCGCCTTCCACCTCCCATCCATCCCGCCTGGCCAGACCTACAACTTAGTCTTCACCCTGACCCTCCCCACCGATGTCTGCCGCATGCCTCGTAGCGGCACCTTCAACTTTGACCTGGACTACTATGACCGCTGCGGCAACCTCTACACCGAACTGCCCCAGTCTGCCTCCTGGGGACTGGTGAACGCGCCGGGGCAGTTGAGCGTGAGCAAGTCCATGCCCGGCGAGGTCTACCGAGGCGAGTGGGTAACTCCGACAATCACTGTGAACGCCGACGGCATCGTCGGCGCCATCGTCGTCACCGACCAGGTACCG
>CAZPWR010000481.1:0-7554 GCA_964590555.1 uncultured Anaerolineae bacterium
TCGCGCCCAATCGGCCAGGGCCAGGCTTCCCATGAGCCAGCCAAGGAGGTTGATGGTGTGGAAGGCTTCGCGAGCCGTGAACATGAAGAAAGTAGTGGCGGAGGAAAGGAGTGCTCCCATCGCTACCCCGGCCAGGATGAGAGTCGTTATGGGTGCTTTCCCCCCGACTCGGCCCAAGGAGTATATTGCAGCTGTAGCTAACAGCGCTCCCCCGAAAGCAGCCAAGGATACGGCATTCAACCCTCCCCAGGAGAAGCGCCAGACAAAGTAAATGGCCAATGCTGCCCCAAAAGAGGCCCCTGAGGATACCCCCAGTAGGTAAGGGTCGGCCAAGGGGTTGCGGAAAATGGCTTGATAAACAGCCCCGGCTACCGCTAAGGTCATCCCTACAATCCCGCCTAAGATAATCCTGGGGATGCGGATTTGGAACAAGATGGTTTGCCAAGTGGCCGGGTAACCGTTATCCCCCAGTAATATCCTGACCACTGCCGAGGTTGGGATTCCAGCTGCCCCCCAGCTTGTGGCTATTAAGCTTATCACTACAAGGATGAGGGCGGCGAGGGCCAAGGAAAGCCATCGCCGCCTCCTCAAGCTCGCTTTAACGGAAAGCATCGGGGTGCAGAACCTTAGCTATGAGCTCTAAAGCATCCACTATCCTTGGGCCAGGCCTTGAAGTTATATCTACTTGCTCTGGGGTCAGTTCCACAATGCGTCCTTCCTTCACGGCCTTAATCTTATCCCAACCCGGCCGCTTGGCTACAGTCTCAGCCGATTCCCCGTAGGGGTGGTCGGCCAGGATTATGACGTCAGGGTCTGCGGAGATTACGGCCTCACTGGTAAGCTGAGGGTAAGGGTGACCGGTGGCGATGTTCTCTCCCCCTGCCCTCACGATTAGGTCGTGCACGAAGGAGCCAGGCCCCACACTCCAGAGGTCGCTGGAAAGCTCCCAGAAGACTTTGGGCTTCTTCCGGCCTTCCACCGCTTTAGCTACGGCATCCATCCTCTTTTGCATCTCGGCCACGAGGCTTTCGGCCTCCTTCTCCTTGCCCGCGATTTTGCCCACAAGCGCTATACTCTCAAGGACCTGGGGCAAATCGTGGGCATCAACTACCACGGCCGTGAGGCCGAGCTTCTCCAACTCAGGCAGAACCTGGGCGATGTGTAAGCTGGAGACAAGGACCAAGTCCGGGTTCAAGGATAGGAGCTTCTCAATGTTAACGTCGGCAAAGCCACCGACTTTGGGCTTGGACTGGGCCTCAGGTGGGTAATTGCAGAACTCTGTAACTCCTACCACCCTATCGCCGAGGCCAAGGGCATAGAGGATTTCGGTTATTGAAGGGGCAAGGGAAACGATAGCTTTTGGCTCAGCTTTGATGGTGACCTGACGGCCAGCAGGGTCTGTTACGGTCATTGGGTAAGGTGATGGTATGGGCGTAGGCGTTGGGGTTGGGGGCAGCGGTGTGAAAGTTGGCGTCGGTGGTACAGGGGTCGGAGTTGGGGTAGGAGCTGGGCGACACCCTGCAAACGATAGGGCGATGATGAGGAAAGTTGCAGTTAGGATTGTAAGCAGTTTAGTCCGTTTCATAGCGCTCCTCCTTAATTTTAGGGTTTAATCAAACAAAAATCCCCCCTGCTTAGCCGGGGGGTTGAAACAAAAAACCCCTTGCCTGCGATAGAGACAAGGGGGAACTTAGCGTTCCATTCCCCTGTGCTCGCAGGTTCCTGGAACCGGGCCCCAAAACCTCCAAGGTTCAAAGAGGCCCTGCGGCGAGGCAGGTATCCTGGCTCTCCTGCCCTTTAAGGTGCAACCCTTAGGCCCCGGTTTGTTTAGCACCTTGGGCAGGATTACAGTTGCGGCACAGCGCCGGCCTCTCCACCCGATGGGGCTTCGGGATGGATCACCGGACTTCCCCTTTTAAGGCCTGCCTTTCGGTCAGGCTCACCTCACCGCCTATGAAGCTGTAAAAGGTCCATCCGGTTCAAAATGCGGGGTAATTATACCACGGGAGGGAAAGGAGCGCAAACATTTGGTTAAGCCGGGGTGTGCACTTAGGTTTTCCCCGCCATCGTTTGCCGGAGGTCTGCCAGCCTCCTGGGCCTCATTCGCGGGCAAAGTTACAAGTGGGGCAACTGCTCGCAGTTGCCTTACATAAAAGGCCGGCACAGGCCGACCTCTGGCTGAAGGCCCAAAGAGGCTGCCTTAAGTAGGCTCAAAAACTCAAGATTATTCCGCCGCCTAAAAGCTCATCCCCTTTGTAGAAAACTACAGCTTGGCCAGGGGCTGCACCCGTTACCGGCTCTTTAAACTCAACTTTTACCTTGCCCCCTTCAAGGGGATATACCACAGCTTCCTTCTCTGGGGCACGGTAGCGGACGCGGGCTTTGACTTCAATTGGCTCAGTGGGGAAACGTCCGGAGATGAAGTTGGTTTCCCCGGCTATAAGCTCTTTCTGGACTTGCTCCTCCGCTGTGCCCACTATCAGGGCATTTCGTTCCACATCCTTTTCTATGACGTATAGCCGTTTGCCGTAGGGGATGCCAAGGCCGAAGCGTTGCCCTACGGTATAGAGTGGCAAGCCCTTGTGAGTGCCTAATAGATGGCCTTTGGTATCGTAAATAGGGCCGGGGCGGAGTGCTTCAGGAGCGTAAAGGCGCAGGAAATCGCGGTAATCGTTCCCAGGGATAAAGCAAATCTCTTGGCTCTCCTCCCTATCGGCGGTCGGAAGGCCAAATTCTCGTGCTAAGCTCCGCACTTTATCCTTGGTAAACCAGCCCAGAGGGAAAAGTAAACGCTCTAAATGCTTCTGAGTGAGCATGTAGAGGACATAGGATTGGTCCTTAGCGGAGTCAATTCCTTTGAGCAGTTTGTATTCCCCATCAGCCTTTATTATCCGGGCATAATGGCCAGTGGCCAAGTAATCGGCTTCCAGGGCCAAGGCTTTCCGAAAGAGCAGGTCAAACTTTATGAATTTATTGCAGGCCAAGCATGGGTTAGGGGTTATGCCCGAAGCATACCCCTGGATGAAAGGGGAAACAACTTTGTCGTAGAAAGGCTGCCTTAAATCCAGGACGTAGAAGGGAATACCTAAGATTTCGGCTACGCGGCGGGCTATTTCCACCGCTACCGGAGGACAACAGCGGTTCTCACCATCCCCCGGAGCCCACAGCCTCATCATCACCCCTATTACTTCGTATCCTTCCCGGAGCAAAAGAGCGGCGGTGACAGAGCTGTCAACCCCGCCGCTCATTGCTACCACAACCCTATTTTTCCTCATCCTCACCTTTGCTCAAGTTCAACTTAACTTCAGGGTGCTTCCTGAGGTAATCTTCAATGGCTTTGTGGACGGCCTCGGCGGCGAGGTTGCTGCAGTGCATCTTGTTTGGGGGAAGTCCGCCCAAGGCTTCAGCTACGGCCTTGCGGGAAAGCTTCAAAGCCTCCTCAAGGGTTTTGCCCTTAACCATCTCCGTAGCCATGGAGCTGGTAGCGATGGCTGCTCCACAGCCCAAAGTCCTGAACTTTATATCCTCAATCCTTCCATCCCGCACTTTTATGAACATTTCCATGACATCCCCACAGACGGGGTTCCCAACCCTGGCCACCCCATCGGCATCTTCTATTACCCCGACATTGCGGGGGTTCATGAAATGCTCCCAAACCAGTTCGCTGTACATAATCACCTCCTAAGAAAATCCGACTTTTAAGTCGGCTTTTATTTTAACACCTGGCTTTCAGTTAGTCAAGGGCTGAGGTAAGGCCTTATGTAGACGAAGGGGCAGAGGACGCTTAAGATAGCCAGTCCGGCGAAGAAAAGGGCGAAGATGAACTCATCCCACTTTGCGGGGATTGAAGCCTTGACCACGCAAAAGGCCGTTCCGGTCAGAAGCAGGGCCAGGGTGAAGCGGTTCCAGTCCCCGGTAATGAAGCCTTTGGCCACTAAAACTAAAGCCACCAAGGCCAGGATTAACCCTGCTGTCACCGCTGCTTTCCTCTTGAGGCTTTCCCTCAGGCCCAAGGAGAACCCCAACCCCAAGGGGATTATGGCTGGGAAGAGATATCGGCCCTGGTGCTGGACAAACTTAAGGTTATACCATAGGAAAGATAAGGCCGTAAGGGCAAGGGAAAGGGCCAAGAGGATAAGCCCTAAGCGCTGGGCATCCTTCAATGCTCGCCACCCTTGCGGAAGCCAATGCAGGAACCCCCATAGGGCCAAGAAGCAAGCCAGAACTAATAAGCCGTAAACCCTTTCATCCATTGGCACGGCCATCCAACCGAATTGCCCCCAAAAGCTGCGAAAAGAAGTCAAGAGAAAGGCTTTTAGCAAACCAAAAGCCCCCATAGCTTCAAGCCACTGTGAAGTGCGTGGCTGCCCCACCACTATGGAATCATGCCGGGCAAGGCCAAATGGGTCAGTTAAACCGTAAACGGCCATGTTCCGGGCGAACCAAGGGAGAGTAAGAAGCAAAGGCCAGAGGCTGAATGCAAGCAACCGCAACTCCTTCTTTAGGGGGAAACGGCGCCAGGTTAAAAGGCCGAAAATTATTAGGTAGAGCGCAAAGGAGATGTAAGCCGTGGTCTTGGTCAGGAAACCCAGGGCGATGAAAACCGAAGGCCTCCACAAGGCCTCCTCCGGCCAACCTCTCTTAATAAGCCGTACCATCTCTAAAAGGAAAAGCCCGATGATTAGCTCAGCCAAGGAGTCATTGTTGACCGAGGAACTCATGGCGGTATGCATTGGGACAAAGGCCACGAAAGCGGCTGTTCCCAAAGCCAGTTCTGGCCTCTCTGGGAAGAGTTCTCGGACGAGTAAGAAAGCCACAGCCACTACCGTAGCCCCTATGACCACCGAAAATAACCTCAAGGCCAAGAGGCTTCCCCCGGTAATGGCGTAGATGGGCGAGGCTAAAATGTAGTAAAGCGGAGGCTGATGGAACTCATAGCGTATGGGCTCAATGGACATATCCGGCGGGAAGCGGCGGCTCTTTATCTCCTCCAAGTAGGAATGGGGGTAATCGCCCATTCTCAAGACCGGTAGGCGGCCCTCGCGCACCAGGAAAGAGATGTAATTGTAATGGGCGGGCTCATCCGGAGCCTGCCAAGGGGGCGTAAGGAAGGCGTAGGTAACTCCCAGAACCAAAAAGGCGGCTATTAAGATTGTGAGCGAGGCTTTATGCCCCATGGGAACCTCCGAAGTGTGGGGTCGTAGAACTCTTCCACAGCCTTGCTGAGGAGGTAAAAAGCGCTGCAGAAAGCGATTATAGCCAAGGCCGGGGGGAAGAGGGCGTGCCACTGCGGCCCCTTCGGCGACCAGTAAAAGGTCAGCTGAGTGAACCAAATCATAGTTCCCCAGCTCATCCTTATCCGGGTCCGGCCGAAGAAGGAAAGGAAAGCCTCAGTCAGGACTGCGCCGGAAGCGGTAAACATCATGAAGAGAAAACCAGCAGGAAGCACATAGGGCAGGATGTGCCGGCGGAGTATGTAGAAATCGCTCCCTCCTGAAACCTTGGCCGTCTCCACAAAAGCTTTTACCGTTACGCTTTGAGCCCAGGATTTTATGATTGCGGCCGGGGCTCCCAGACCGGTCAAAACCCCGTAGATTAAGGCTAAGATAGGCCAGCGCATGTCAACCAATAGGCCGATTATGAGCAATATTATGGGCGGAGGCATAAGGATTAAGACATCGCACAAAGCCAACAGCAAGGCCTCAACTTTCCCCCCGAAGTAAGCCGAAGCCAATCCCGCACTCAAAGCTAAGATTGATGCTACCAAGCCCGCAGTTATTCCGACCCCCAAGGAAGTCCCAGCCCCATATAGAAGCTGGCTCATAATATCCCTTCCGAAGGAATCCGTCCCCAATGGGTGCCTTAGGGAAGGGGAAGTCGGGTGGGGAACGATGTCGGGGTCAAAGCCGGTCATGGGGTGGTATATTCCCTTGTTCCAGACCCAGGCCATTAGGATGGGATGGGATAAAGCCATTAGGGTAAAAAGGACCAGGATTGTGGAACCTATCAGACCCTTGGGGTTCTCCAAAGCCACCCCTTTAATCCAATCGCCCATGCATTCTCCTCCTTAGCCTTGGGTCCAACCAAGCCAGAGCAAGGTCCAAGGAGACATGGGAAACCAATAGCACGATGCCGACCAAAGAAAGGATTCCCATGAGCAAAGGCACATCCTGATAATCAATGGCGAAAAAGAGGAGCACGCCGACTCCAGGCCAGAAGAATATCTTCTCCACGATGAAGCTTCCCAGAAGGAGTAAGGGGAACTGTAGGATGAAGCGGCTAAGCAAGGGCAAGATAGCTATTCGGCTCAAGTGGTAATCCCTCACCCTGCTTTCGTCCAGACCTTTAGCTCTGGCTAAGAGGACGAAGTCTTCCTTGCGCAGTAAAGTCATGCTGGTTCGCATGAGAAGCATAATCTCGCCGAAATTGGTGGCCAGAAGGGTGGTAAAGGGAAGCGCAAGGTGCCAAAGGATGTCCACCGCAAGGCGGCTCCATCCGCGAATGAACCAAGCCAGAACTAAGGCCGTGAGGAACAAAGCTCTTGCTGCGAACGCAGTGGCCGTTCCCCACTTCTTAGCCGTTTTGCCCACAACCCACCATCCGATGATAGCGGCAATGAAGGTAGCCAGCATCCATAGCATTACAGTGTTGGAAGAGATGGGCACATCGGTCCAAAGCTCAAGGCTTACTTCGTTCTGGGCTGGGAACCACTTAAGCCTTATAGCAAAGATTTGGACGAGGATGAAAGCAACCCAGGGCAAGAAAGAGGAATAGCTCGTCACGGCCAAGGCTGTAACTGAAGCGTTAAAGAAGGAATGCTTGGGAGGCCAAGCCATTTGTTTACCCACCCATACCCCGAAAATCCAGGCCGAAACTGTAGCTGGGACCAACAGGAGCAGGGTTTTAGGGAGGGCCATAAGGAGAAGCTCCAGCACAGAATAGCGGGGGTAGAGGAAGCTCTTCCCTAAATTGCCGGTAAAGAACCCACTCATCCACCTAAAGTACTGTTGCCAAAGGGGCAAATTCAAACCAAGGTAAGCTCTAAGGGCTTTCTTCCAAACCGGAGGCAACCCCACAGCGGTGCTAACGAAATCCCCTGGCAGGGCGTGGATTAGGAGGAAAAGGGCAGTTTGGAAAAGGATAAGGGTTATAAAAGCTCGCACAAGCCGGTGAAAAAGGTAACGTCCCACTTAACTCCCCTGGTTTAATTATAACCTCAAACCGCCAAAGATGCCACATTGCCTTCTGCGAGGGGGAAAGGGTATGGGGCCTCGCCCTCTGGACCCCCACTCCCTTCGCAAGGGGGTAGGGGTTACGAGGGGTCGGCGTAGGCCGCCCCTTGGCCAAAAGCCCGGTGGGCTTAGATTGCAAAGGGCGCTGGAAGCGCCCTCTCCCCCCAGTAGCCGTTCGGGAACGCGGGTCGCCAGGGCCGAAAGGCCGACGGCCCAGCCCGACAAAATTGTGGGGTCCCCCCTCACAACCCTCTGGCCTCTTTTACCCCCTCGTAAGGGGGTTACGGGGGGTTCCCCCCGTTTTGATTAAGGTCGGCGAAGG
>CAZPWR010000482.1:0-1602 GCA_964590555.1 uncultured Anaerolineae bacterium
GCCGGCTGGAGTGTAGGGGTAGAAAAAGTGGGGCTTAAATAGCGTTGCCAAGCTCAAAAGATGCTTTTCATATCCCCTGCTTATGCCAGCTACTCCGATGAAGACATAACCCATCTCCCTTATGGCCGGAAGCCAGTAGAAGCTGGCAAGGCCTGTCCCTAAGGCAAGGGAAAGGATGAGCTTGGCAAAGCCTTTTGCTGTAAGCTTCTTGGCCAGAATCAAGGCCAGGAACCAGAGGAAAAGCAGAGGGGCCGTGAGGATAACTGAAAGGTTATGGGTAAGCACGAGGCCGGCCCAGGCCAAAGCTCCGGCCAAAAAATAACCCTTGTACCAACTCCAAAGGATGAGCGGAGGAAAGACAAAGGCCAGGGCTTCTGGTATAGCCCCTCTGGTGTAGACATCGGCAAGGTGATAGGGAAAGAAGGTGTAAAGGAGTGAGGCTACGAAGCCCGCTTCCTCTCCCCACAGCTCTCGCCCCAAAAGGTACATAGCCCAAGCCGAAGCCGCGAAGCTCAAAGCAATGAGCAATTTCATCGCTAAAACGAGGTTGCGGACGAGCAGATGGATTAAGAAGGCCAAGTAGTAGGTTAAAGGGGCATAGAAATTAAGGATGGGGTGGCCGTAACCGAAGGCGAAATCGGCGAACCAGCGGGGGTAAAGGTGGCCGGCTTCAATGTGCCTGACAAGGGAAGCCAGCCTGTAAAAGTGGAAGATGCCATCATCGGTCTGGTAGAAGCCAGCCTTTATGAGAGGCAGACAGGCTGCAAGGACCAGAATAAGCCAGAAGAAGCGCTTCATCGCTCCTCGCTTAACTTTATCCCTTTGGAGGCCAACTCTTTCTCCAGCAGAGAGCGCGCCCCCTCAATAGCCTCGCTGACTTTCTGTGGGTCGGAGCCGGAAGAAGCCAGGGTTATCTTAAGGCGCACTTCCTTGCCGAAAGCTCTGGCCCTTGATTTTACATAAACGTTCGGGCAAAGCTTAGCCACTCTCTCCAGAATTTCGGCTATGGAAGATTCGTCGCCACACTCTACGGCCAGAGTGACGCTCTCGTAAAAGGATTGGCCGAAGATTTTTTCCAGGAGCGGGGCCAAGGACGAGCGGAAAATGCCCTTCATTTCCTCTGGAACCCCGGGCAGGGAAACGATGTAGCTTCCCTGGTGCTCCAAAAGCATGCCTGGAGCAGTTCCTACGGGGTTGAAGAGGGGTTTGCCTCCTTTCGGGAAAAGGGCCATTTTGCGCCTGGGAGGGGTTACAGAAGGCTCTTGGACGTAGCCTGCTTGATACAAAGCCAGGTACCTGCTCTCAATCATCTTCAATGCCTCATAATTTTCTTCCAGCGGAAGGTCCAGAGCCTTAGCTATTGATTGCAAAGTAACGTCGTCGGCTGTTGGGCCAAGCCCACCGGTGGTGAAAATGAGCTTGGTTCCCCTGGATAAGCTGCTCTTAACTGCCCACCCGATTTCCTCCGGGTCATCCCCTACCATGAAGCAGCGGACGACTTTCCCTCCAAGGCCTGTCAGGTGGCGGCAGAGCCAGTTTGTGTTCGTGTCCAGAACTTCGCCTAAAAGTAATTCATTTCCTATGGCGATTATCTCGCAGCGA
>CAZPWR010000483.1:0-2906 GCA_964590555.1 uncultured Anaerolineae bacterium
TTGCGGGTCCTTAAGGCCGGCACGGGCTCGCCGCACAGCGTTAGCTACGGCTCTTATTGCTTCATCTTGCCCTACAACCCTCTGGTGGAGCTTCTCCTCCATCTTCAAGAGTTTCTCCAGCTCCCCTTCCATAAGCTTGGCCACCGGTATTCCGGTCCAGCGAGAGACGACTTCGGCAATGTCTTCTTCATCCACTTCCTCTTTCAGAAGGCGCTGGTCTTTCTGGATTTCGGCCAAGCGCTTCTCCCTCTCCTTGAGCTCCCTTTCCAGATTTATAAGCTCACCGTAGCGGAGGCGGGCAGCGGTCTCTAAGTCGGCGCGGCGCTCGGCTTGCTCAATTTCCAGTTTCACGCTTTCAATCCGCTCTTTTATCTCCCTTATGGCTTGGATTGCTTCCTTTTCCCGCTGCCACTGGGCTCTGAGGGCGGCGGCCTTCTCCTTCAGATTGGCTAATTCTTCCTCCAGCTTCTCCAACCGCTTGCGTGAAGCCTCATCTGTCTCTTTGAGGAGTGCTTGCCGCTCTATCTCCAGCTGCATTATCCGGCGCTCAACTTCGTCCAGCTCGGCGGGCATGCTGTCTATCTCCATCCGGAGCTTGGCCGCCGCTTCGTCTATGAGGTCAATTGCCTTATCAGGAAGGAAGCGATCGGTTATGTAGCGGTGGGAGAGGACAGCAGCTGCTACTAAGGCGCTGTCCTTGATGCGAACTCCGTGGTGGACTTCGTAGCGCTCTTTGAGGCCACGGAGGATGGAGATGGTTTCCTCAACGGATGGCTCGTCCACGTATACTGGCTGGAAGCGGCGTTCAAGGGCAGCATCCTTCTCTATGTATTTGCGGTACTCGTCCAAGGTAGTGGCACCGATGCAGTGGAGTTCTCCTCTGGCAAGCATGGGCTTGAGGAGGTTGGCGGCGTCCATGGGAGCACCTTCGGCCCTGCCAGCCCCTACTACGGTGTGGATTTCGTCAATGAAGAGGATTATGCGGCCGTTGGACTCAGCTATTTCCTTGAGGACGGCCTTCAGACGCTCTTCAAATTCTCCTCGGTATTTTGCTCCAGCCAAGAGGGCGCCCATATCCAGCTGGATTACTCTCTTGTCTTTCAGGCTTTCGGGGACATCTCCCCTGGCAATGCGCTGGGCCAAACCCTCCACTATGGCTGTCTTCCCCACCCCGGGGTCGCCTACGAGGACGGGGTTGTTTTTGGTTCGGCGGGAGAGGATGTGGATTACTCGCCGTATTTCTTCATCCCTGCCGATAACCGGGTCCAGTTTCCCCTGTCTGGCCAAAGCTGTTAAATCACGCCCGTATTTTTCCAGGGCTTGGTAAGTATCCTCCGGGGTTGGGGTGGTAACGCGCTGGGATCCCCTTACAGCTGCCAGTGCCCTGAGGATAGAATCGCGGGTGAGGCCGTAGAGGGCTAAGAAGTTGGCCACTTGTCCGGCTACTTTGTCCGTGAGGGCCAGGAGGAGGTGTTCGGTAGAGATGTATTCGTCGCGCATGGCTTGGGCTTCCTTCTGGGCCAGGAGAAGGACTTGATGGAGTGGCTGGGAGATGCCTATATGAGCAGAAGGCCCATAGACTTTCGGCCTCCGCCTGAAGTCCTCCTCCAGCCTTGAAGCCATCTCCTCCGGAGATTGGCCTATTTTCCTAACGATTTCGGGAACTACGCCTTTCTCCTGCCGGAGAAGGGCGTAGAGAAGGTGCTCCGGGTCCACCTGGCTGTGGTGGTATTCCACAGCTATGTCCTGAGCGTTAAGGATAGCCTCTTGAGCTTTCTCCGTGAACCTATCCAACCGCATGCTCCTACCTCCTACCGAAAGTTTCAGCTAAGGGTACATCCCTCGCCGGGATTTACCCCAGCTTTTGTAGATAATAGCGGCGAATTAGAGGGGCAATAGAGGAATGTTAGAAAGCCGTTAGAATACTACTTTGCCGGTTACCACCAGCAGAAGGCAGCCTAAAATTAGGATGTTGAGGAAAAGCAGGATGGATAAAGCCAAAAGTTTGCCTGGGCTAATGTTGCTGAGGAAATTCATGATGACCCTCCCCACCAGTTTGAAACTTTATGATGCAAAGCCCCTTTATAGGGGTGAGGATTTGTCCCCACATTTCCCGATTTTCCCACCCTCGTTGGCTGAAGGTTCGCCAGGGTTTTGGGTCCCACTCGTGGGTGGTTTGTAAGAGTAGGCCGCTTGCCACCTCTTTTAACGTTTTGGGGGCACATCCCCCAAGCCCCCTGCCATGGGGCTTCACCCCCTGGACCCCCTTGATTTTTACCCACCCCCGTTGGCTTAGGGTTCGCCAGCGTCTTGGGTCCAACTCGTGGCAAGCTCACCGGGGTAGGCTACTCGCTCCCCTTTTTACCCCTTTCGTGGGGTGTTGGGAGTACATTCCCCACGCCCCCTGGACCCCCGTTCCCCACTCTCGTAGGCTGAGGGTTCGCCTTTCTTTCACCTAATCTTAAAGCTCATCCCTCCAGTCCGGCCAAATACGTGCGGGAAGTACATTTCGTAAGCCACGGCCGGAAGGACTTTGAATTCGCCAGGAAGCCCAGCCCTTATTAGGTAGGAGTATTCGTAAGTGCCAGGAGAAAGGTAAGTAGCAAAGAGCACGAGTTTCTCATCGCGCTTGTCGGCATGAGTGGGATACCACCACCACACCGGCTCTGATTTCTTCCTAAGCTCGCCACCCTGCTCGTAAGTAACCGAAACAGTCTTGAGGCTTGTGTCCACTATCTCTGCCCCGGCAGGTATCGGGTCTTCTACTACCAGGTGGGTTAGGTAACGGGGAGCAATTATTGTCAAGGTGACCTTTACAAGCGGGCCCACTTCGGCTTTATCTATGGACGGGCGGATTTCCTTCTGGCATTGCGGGCCTGGGTGGGGGCGCTGGGCTGTAATCCCTC
>CAZPWR010000484.1:0-4131 GCA_964590555.1 uncultured Anaerolineae bacterium
AGGAGGGCTTTTTTGGCCAAGTAAGCCACATACTCAAAGTTCCCGCCTATCCCTACCCCGATGATTATAGGAGGGCAAGGGTTAGCCCCGGCCTTTTCTACAGTGCTAACTACAAAGTTTATGATTCCTTCCCGGCCGGCAGCGGGAGTAAGCATAGCCAGAGCACTCATGTTTTCGCTTCCTCCGCCCTTAGGGCAAACCGTTATCTTGATTTTATCTCCGGGGACGATTTCCGTGTGGATTATGGCCGGGGTATTATCGCCGGTATTCTTGCGGGCGGAGAAAGGCCTATCCACTACGCCCTTGCGAAGGTAACCTTCCCTGTAGCCTCGCCTTACCCCTTCGTTTATGGCGTCATAGAGATTTCCACCCACAATGTGGACATCCTGGCCGAGTTCTAAGAACACTACAGCTAAACCTGTGTCTTGACAAAGCGGGAGCTTCTCTTGGGCAGCCACTTTGGAGTTTTCCAAGATTTGGGAGATAATCTCTTTACCTAAGGGGGATTCTTCTTTGGCGAGGGCTTCCTCCAAGGCTTTGATTACATCTTCTCCGAGGAAAAAATTAGCCTCTTGGCAGAGGCGAGCTACGGTATCGGTTATAACGCTGCAGTGGATTTCACGCATGGTTTCCTCCTGGCCCATGAACTTGCCACCAGATTATATCTCATATTTAGCCCTTTGTCCAGACCATTTAAGGCAACTGCTCGCATTTGCCCTACTTTGGCACAAGTAATGCCAAGCGGCCTTCTCTGACGCTGAAACTGCTTGAGGATTTAAGGTGTTGGCGGAGGCTGACCTTGGGCCAAAAGCCCAATAGGACGACTTTAGTAGGCGCACAGCGTAGGTAGAGGCCGACCTTTGGCCTCAGCCTCTTTGGGCGCTTTAGCGCAAAGCATCAGCAATCATTGCAAGCTCTCGGGAGGGGGGTGCGAAGCAATCTCCTATACGTGGAAGATTGCTGCACTCGCAATGACATTACGGGGAAAACTGACGGATAGTAGGTTGTCCCGCGGTGTTGGTTAATGCCTGGCTTAATTTTTAAAAAGTTCATCAATCAGCAGAGGAAGCGGTGATTTGGACATTCTTACACGCTGAGTTATGATTGGCCTAAGGCTTAGAGCACAGACTTCGGCGGGTGGAAAAACGTTAACCATTTCTTAACGTTTTGAGATTAGGATGTAAGGAGAACTTGCAAGGAGGGTTCGCATGAAAAAGCTTATGGCTGCCCTTTTATTGCTGGGACTGCTTTGCGGATGCACCCCGACTCCTACCCCTATTCCTACGTTTGCTCCTACCCAAATACCACCTACACCTCGCTTTACCCCTTCCCCTACCTCAACCTTTACGCCGACTTTTACCCCCTCTCCTACTCCTACGATTACGCCTACCCCTGAACCAATAGCAGTAGTGAAAGTGAAAAGCTTGGCCCTCCGCTCTGGCCCTGATACTTTATATCCGGTCTTGACCGGGCTGGAATACAACCAGAAAGTTAAAGTGATAGGCAGGGATGAGAAAGGGTTCTGGCTAAAAGTTGTCACTGAAGAAGGGATAGAAGGCTGGGCTGCCGCTTACTACTTGGATTTCTCAGGGCCGCTGGAATCGGTCCCTCTTGCCGAGGCTCCTCCGCTTCCCCCCTCCCCGACCCCTACTCCTACGCCGGCCCCTGCTTTCAGCGGGAAGTTGGTATTCCAATTATCAAGCGGGGGTGAGATTTACGTTTTGGATTTGGCCAGCCTGTCTTTGAAGAAGGTAACCACAGGTATGGACCCAGCTTTCTCCCCGGATGGGAGGCGCATCGCTTTTGCCCGGTGGGAGGGTGAATACAAGGGGATATGGGTTTTGGACCTGGAAAACCTTCAAGAACGGCCTGTGTTCATCCACCCTCAGGCCAAATCCCCCGCTTGGTCCCCTGATGGCAAGAAGATTATCTTCACCCGCCAGCACGGTGGGAGACCCGAAGAAACCCGGTGCTTCCGGGGCCATTGTTTCACTATACCTCCGGATTATTTCTGGAAGCTTGGGATTGTGGAACCAGACACCAAGGAGTTCTACGAGCTTCCATGCGATGACCATAGCTTCTCCCCTTCCTGGTCCCCCGATGGCCAAATCATTGCTTACGATGGAGATAGAGGCTTAAACATTGTCTCTGCCGATGGGGCTAAAACCTCCAAGCTCACCGATGACCCCAACGATACCTATCCAGTCTGGTCACCCGATGGCACAAAGCTGGCTTTCATGCATCGCCAGCATGACCACTGGGAAATTTATGTGATGAACGCTGACGGCAGCGGAAGGACAAGGCTTACTGCCCCCAGCCTTTTGGAAAAGCCTTACAACAGCGTAGCTCCGGCTTGGTCCCCTGATGGCCAATTCATCGCCTTTTTGACCGACCGCCGGGGGAAGTGGGAAGTCTACGTGATGAGAGCGGACGGGACAGAGCAAAAGCCTCTCTTGCCGGAAATACTCGGTTCACTGGAATTCCGCTACGATTTCGTCAGTGAGCATGTGCTGGATTGGTGGGGCCCTTGAGGGTCAGAACTCGTAAGAATCCCCATCGGAAGCCAACCTCACTGGCCCGCTAAAAGCCAAGCTGGCCTCTTTTACCATCTCTTCTGGGGGCAGCTGGGGGTTAAAGTGGGCTAAGATAAGCAAGGAAGCTCGGCTCCTTCTGGCTATTTCCCCGGCCTGATAGGCTGAAGAATGCCCAGGGAAGGCTCCCGTGCTTTCGTGCACCAGGATGAAGGCTCCTTCTGCCAGCCGCACTACTTTCTCGCTCGGGGCTGTATCCCCCGAAAAAACCACTACATTCCCCGAAAGCTTTGACCGAATCCGAAAAGCCAAGGTTGGAATGAGGTGATCAGCGGGGGAAGCTGTTATCTCAAAGGTTTCGTTCTCCAAAACCTTGACCCCTTCCTTGAGCTCAACCGGGTAACATTTGACCCCAGCAAAATCCTTTAGGCCCGACCAATCCCATGCGTCCATGAGCTTGCGGACAGTTTCGCACCCTTCGCTAGTAGCCCAGACGGGGAGCGGCTCTTTGCGGCCCAAGAGCCACAAGCCCTGAGCAAGGTAAGGCAAGCCGTAGAGGTGGTCAGGGTGGTGGTGCGAAAGGAGCAGTCCTTCTAAAAGGTTAGGGTTAAGGCCTACTTTCAGAAACTTCTGCAATGGGCTTCCCCCGCAATCCACGAGGAAAAACTTGCCATCCGGCCCTGCGATGGCCATGTAAAAGCTATCCGCTTCAGCGGAGGGCAAGGAAGCGGCTGAGCCCAGGAAAATGAGCTTAGCCTTCCCAGCCATATAGCCACCCCACTACGATTGGAGTCACGTTGGCCTCTATGAATGCGGCCACTATAAGCAAGGGAAGGGCGACAAAAAGCAAAACTTTCAGCCAATCGGCAATAGACATAAGGAAAGCATCTCTGAGCCTATGCTTCACCCCAGGAGATATGGGCACAGCTCCTATCCTCAGGGCGGCAGCTGCAGTCAGGAGAGCAGCCGGAATTTCAAAGATGCCATGAGGAAGGATAAAGGCGGCAAAAAGCAGAGGCTCCTGCCCTAAAATAGCCATCTCGCCCCCGATAAACCCCAAAAGCCCCATGTTCAGGACCGCTACCAAGGAAGGCATTACTCCGAGGGTAATCAGGGAAAGGAGAGAAGAAAGGGTAAGAGAGCGCAGGTTGTGTAAGAAAATGGCGTGGGTCCGAAGCGGCGGTAGGAATCCCCACGATGCATGCTTGAGCTTATTCAGGTCAAAATTCTCCGGGGAGAAAAGCTCAGGATAAGGGTTGGCCAAGGCGAATATTACTCCCCCTATTAGCCCTACCGAGGCCATAATTCCTATAAAGGCCAGGGGTAGCTTAAGATCGGCCAGGATGAGCCCCAGTTCTTCCCGGTAAAAGTTGGCTAAGGAGAAGGGCTTTCCTTTGTCTCCAGACCGCCTGAGGAAAGTGTTAAGGAAAGCTCCGCCCCACCCTTTGAGGTCAAACTTCTCCAGCTGAGTTGTGAGGAGGTGCTCCCGGTTGAAAAGGGCTAAGCCCATCCTCATTAAGAGTACGGTTACTACGAGCATCCCGGCTACGGCCAGCCAGAGGATGTTGTAATTGGCCCAGAACATGGCAATGCTTATGCC
>CAZPWR010000485.1:0-1561 GCA_964590555.1 uncultured Anaerolineae bacterium
GTGACCGGAACGCAGGGCCTCAGCCAAGGCTTCTTCGTCTACAAGGGCAGCCCGAGCGGTGTTTATGAGGATAGCTCCTCGCTTCATACGCAAGAGGGCTTCTCGGCCTATCATCCCGCGGGTTTCGTCTGTCACTGGAGCATGCAAGCTTACGATGTCGCTTTCGGCCAAGAGCTTTTCCAGGGTAACAAGCTCGGCATCGTAGAGGGCGGCCTCGTCCGGGGAGATGTAGGGGTCATAAACGAGCAAGCGAACGCCGAAGGGGATGATGCGCTTGGCAACTCGGCGCCCTATAGCCCCGAAGCCGATTAGCCCTACGGTCTTTCCCCAGAGCTCACGGCCCAAGAAAGCCTCAAAAGCTCGGCCCATCCGAGCCATATCCCCGGCTTCGCCTCCAGGCTCCCGCAGGAAGCGGTCGGCTGGGATTAGCTTGCGCAGGAGAGCGAGCATGAAAGCGATGGTCAAATCAGCTACGGCATCGGCATTGCGGCCGGGAGCGTAAAGCACAGGGATTCCCATAGCCGTGCACGCTTCCACATCTACGTTCACTGCCCGTCCCCGACAAGAGACGATTACGCGTAGGTCTGGCAGTTGCTGGAGGGCTTCCAGGTCCACCACGTCTACTTCGGTAATGAAAATGTGCACGCCTTTGAGGGCTTCAACTAAATCATCGCCCGTAAGCACCCGCAAGGTTTCCCGATAGCATGAGTATTCTACATCACCCAGCCGCCTCAGTTTAGCCAAGCTTTCCTCATCCATCTGGGCTGTAACCAGGATTTTAGGCCGGAACGGGATGGGGGCAAAGGGCTTGGGGGGAGCAGGTTGAAGTATGTTCTGGAGGATTAAGTTGGAGGCCAAGCTCTGGGCTTCCCCCTGCTTGGCGAAGAACTCGCACCACTCCGGGTAGAGGTTTTTGTATATTTCCGAAGCGGCTTCATCGGGATGAACGAGCTGGACACGGGCCAGGCGCTCCACCCCTTCTTCCAGCCCCTTGAAAACGCCCGCAGCAACTCCAGCACAGATAGCTGCCCCAAGGGCTGTGGCTTCAGGCGTAAGGGAAATTTCAATCGGCCGCCCAAGGACGCTGGCAACAAGTTGAGCCCAGAATGGGCTTCGGGTTATCCCACCAGTCATGGCTATTCTGGGAGGGTGGCTCAATACTTGGGCGATTTGCTCCAAATTGGCCCTAATGGCAAAAGCCATGCCTTCCAAGATGGCTCTGCACAAGGCAGGCCTTGGGGCTTCCCTAAGGAAATGGGAGGTGCTAATAGCTCCGGCGGGGAAAACCATGGCCCTGGCATTGAAAATCTGAACCCCGAAACATGAAACGGCCACTGAAAGGAGCGTTACTCCCGGTCAGGAGGCCGGGCAAAAAACCCAAGATATTGTTGGGCCCCAAAGGGTCAGCGCCAGCTTCCATCCTCTGGAAGAGGACAGCCACCCCCAAGCCGTAGCCTCCAAAGAAACGGCGGTAGAGCGATTCGGGAAGTTCTTCCACCAATATTTCCCCGCTGGTAAGGTCTACCCAAAGGCCCTTTCCCCAAAAGCCGTAGCTCATAGC
>CAZPWR010000486.1:0-18233 GCA_964590555.1 uncultured Anaerolineae bacterium
TTCCAAATCTTCTGGCTTCAACCTATAGGTCAAGAGAGCAAGGTAGAGCGCTCCTATTGGCTCATAATGGGCTCTTTGGCTTGGGGAAGGCGGGGATAGGTCGTACCCCAGCTCTTGGGCGATAGGCATTTCTTCCCTTAAGGCTCGGAATTTCTCAGTTATCCAGCCGTTTCCTTCAAAGGAAGGGTGGATTCTCTTGAGGACTTTTATTTCCTCAAGGCGCCTTAAGGCTTTTTCGGGCTCGCTTTCTTGGAGGGTAAGGCGAAGCTCGTGGTATATCCTTTCGCCACTGACTTTGTCCAATAGGTCCAAAGCGCTTTCCACCAGTTCCAGGGTTCGGCTTTCTATCCTGAAGCCCAGGCGCTGTTCAAGCCGCACAGCCCTCAGGATACGGGTTGGGTCTTCAACGAAGCTTAGGTTGTGGAGGACTCTGATAAGGCCTCTTTCCAAGTCCTTTAGCCCGCCGTAGAAATCGTAGAGTTCTCCGAACCTTTCTGGGTCCAGGGATATGGCCAAGGTGTTTATGGTGAAGTCGCGCCGGTATAGGTCTTGCTTTATTGAGCTCATTTCCACTTCGGGCAGGGCAGAGGGGTGTTCGTAGAACTCAATGCGGGCGGAGGTGAAATCCAGGTGGTGGGGGTAACCCGAGGCGAGCTTCTGCGGGTCTTCAATTATAAGCTTAGCTGTGCCGAACCTGGTATGGCTCCTGACTCTACCTCCGAAGTCCTTGGCCAGGGCTTTAGCTAAGGCTATAGCATCCCCTTCAACTACAAGGTCCAGGTCAAGGTTGGGGATGCCTAAAAGCAGGTCTCGGACAAACCCGCCAACGATGTAGAGGGAGAAGCCTAATTCCCGCGCCTTGGCTCCGGCTTTTCTTAGGATGTCCAATAGGGGGCTGGGCAAAGCCTTTTCCAATTTGCGGGCGATTTCGGGGGCTTGCTTAACGGTTATCCCACCGCTCCAGAGTTTTATCAAATCCGTCCTGGTTACTATGCCGATTACTTTTCCTTCCGAGACTACTGGCACTTGGCCTATGCCGTGTTCCAGCATCACCTTTTGCACTTTCTCCACCGGGTCATCGGGCGAAACGCTGACATCGCCCTTGTACATGTAGAGCTTTATGGGGTTTTGGCCAAGGCCGTGGTGGATGGCTTTATCTATGTCTCGGCGGGTTAAGATTCCGATGACTTTTCCGTCTTCTACTACGGGGAAGCCTTCATGGCCGTATTTTCTCATGGCCTCAGCTGCTTCGTCTACGGTGGTTTCGGGGGATAGGGTGTGAACTCGGTAGGACATTATGGCCGATACAGTGATTCCGGGCTTTACGGAGGAGCGGATTACTTCCAAAAGTTTGTCGCGGGCTTGGGATAAGGTAAGCCCTTGGAGGAAGGCGGCGGCAGCTCTGGGGTGCCCGCCTCCCCCCATTTTGGCCGCGATAAGGCCCACATCTACGCTTTCAACCGAGCTGCGGGCTACCATTTGGATTCGGTCCCCCATATCCACTAAGAGGAAGAGGGCATCAGGTTCCAGGAGGTCCCTCAGGAGATGGGCGAGGGTTGAAATTTCCTCCACGTAGCCCTGGAAGGAGGCAGTGGAGATTATTATGGAATGGCCGTGAAACTCGTAGGGATATGAGCCTTGCAGGAGCCTATTGTAAAGTTCTCTTTGGGCCTCGGATAGGGGGTAGCGTAGGAAGGAATTTATTGCGGAGATGTCTGCTCCCACTTCCAGAAGCCAAGCCGCGCACTTTATGTCCCTGGGGGTTGTGCTGGCGTAGGACAATGAGCCGGTATCCTCGTATATCCCGAGTAGGAAAAGGGTAGCTTCAATGGGGGTTATGGGGACTTTCATTTCCTGGATTTTTTCCACCAGTATGGTGGTAGTGGCCCCTGTGTCCCCGCCTATGTAATCCATCCTCTCCCCGAGCTCGCGGGATAAGGGGTGGTGGTCAATGAAGAGGAAAGAGGTCTGGGGGCTCATGCCTCTTAGGGAGACGAAGCTTTGGGTGTCCACTATTATGGCTTTGGTTATGGGCAAACGGGGGAGGTCTTTTGGGGAGAAGAAAGGGAACTCATCCCCGTACAAGTGCAGGAAATCCCGGACGTTACGGTTTAGGCGGTGTGGGAGGACGGGGATAGCCGGGGGGTATACTTTGGCTGCTGCTAACAGAGAAGCTACGGCGTCGAAATCGGCGTTCTCGTGGGTCAGGATTATTTCCATTCACTTTTATCTCCGGTGCTGTGCTGCGCACTTGCTGCACAGCGTTGTGTAAGGCAAAAGTTCAAGCCTTTCCTCTTCTATGGGCTTACCGCAAATTTCACAGAAGCCGTATTCTCCTTTAGCCAGCTTATCCAGTGCCCTCTTTATATCTTCAACTTTTCGGGCAGCTCTATCCCTGAGGGCGAGGTTAAGCTCCCATTGGATTATGTTAGGGTCACCTATGCCAAGGCCGTAATCGCCCTTTACTTCCAGCTTTTTCTCCAATTCCTCAAGCTCTTTGGTAGCTTCTTCCAGCTCTTTTTCCAAGAGTTGGCGAATTTTTACAGTATCAACTTGCATGAAAGGGATTTCCTCCTCTTTCCCTAAGGGCTAAAGCTGCTTTTGAGGTTACTCTTCTCGTTTGAGCTGCCGCAGCATACGGCGACGTGCTTTGCGGATGGCCTTGCGTAATTTTATGCGCTTCATCTCGCTTTTGGAGATGTACCACCTCTTCTTCCGAACAATGCTGAGGATGCCTTCCTCCGCAACTTCCTTCCGGAACCTTTTGAGAAGGCTTTCTTGCGTTTCTCCAGGTCTAAGGATTACGGCCATTCTAAATAAGCACCCCCTTTCCTTTAGTTTAGGGCTTTGCGCAAAATATTATAACCCAAAGGGGAGGGAACTGTCAAATATTTCTTCGCTTCCAGCTCAAAGACCTGGATCCGCTTTGGACCTGCTCGTTATCTATCATCGGGCACGAACAAGTTCTCTTGTTATTTGCAGGTAGAGCGTAAGCGATAAGGCAAAATATCTTTTCATGCAGCCAATAGGCTAGAGAGGGGGCACGCTCCGTATCCTCATATCAATGGTAGCCCCCGAGCCAGTGAATATTGGGGAAATCTTCCCGGACAGCATTGTAAAGCTTCTCGTCAGCCGTCCAGAACTCGGCATTTAGCATCTCGGCCAGGGCCAAGTAGTGGGCATCGTAAGCGGCAGGGAGGTTGAAGCGAGCAGCCAAATCAAAAGCACGTAGGGAAAGCTCAGGTGGATCGAGAAGCTTGATATCCAGGGACAGGGCCTCCTCCAGAGCACGCCGGGCATCTGGCAAAGACATCACACCTCGCACTACCTTGCGCCGCAGAGCTGAGGTTACCTCGTAGCGAAGTAGGGGTGGGGCAATTACCTGGACATCTCCCCGCATCCATTCGGCCCATAGGGCCAAGGCCCTCGCGCTCTGAGCTTCGGCAGTCACGAGGGCAACGATTATACTAGCATCAACGCAAACCAGCGAGCTCGTCATCTCGCTCTTCCCGCATCTCATGGATGTCCTCAACACAACTGGGCATCTCGCCATACTTCTGTCGAAATTCTTCTTGGAGTGTCCGGAGCCGTTCTATGCTCTCCAATCGCCGCCTTCTCCGTATTTCCCGCTCCGTCGCTTCGGCGATCACTCGTGAACGCTCCCCACTGGGGATCAGCCGCTTGACCTCCTCCCATAGTCCGCGAGGGAAAACCAGAGAAACCCGTACTGTATCTTTCATGCATACCTCCTGTAAACACTAATGCTTTATACCCAGGTTACATCATAATTGCTCTCCTGTCAACTTTCTTGTCAGGGAGGTACACACACGATTTGTCAGTGAGTTTTAGCAAAGGCCACAGGGCGAGGCTTTTTTGAATTCCACGTGTGGCTTTATTGGGGGTGCCGCTGGGCTTTCACAGGCACACCATAACCAGTGTTCAGCCCCTAACTCCTTTGGCCTATGACAAATCATGCATGCAACTGTCGCCTCGGCTGAAGTCAAGGAAGCTTTGTAGGATTAAGGCGGCAGAGGCCGCATCCACTTGTTTGCGAATTTTACGGCCTTTGTAGCCAGCTTCGCGGAGGATGGTTTGGGCTTGGAGTGTAGAAAGGCGTTCGTCCCATAGCACAATTTTTACCTCTAACCCCGCATCCTTTAGTGCTTCCTCCAGAGAAGCTACGAACCCCTTGACTTTGGCTGCTTGCGGCCCTTCTTCTCCGCGTAAAGTTAAAGGGATTCCCACAACTACTACTTCAACATCCCATTGGCGGAAAAGGGCAGGAATTTCTTCCAGGGCTTTTTCCATTAAGATATGCCCCTTGGGGAAAGCCATCCTCCTTTCGGGGTCACTCACGGCTATGCCGATGCGCTTCTCTCCAACATCTAAAGCAGCAATCCTTTTCATCCGGCCTTTATTTTTACCTCTATCCTAAAGGGGAGCCAAGGGACTCTGCCAAACCAGCTTGGGGATACTTTCACGGAAGGTTCCTTGCGGAGAGGCAAGGCTTTCAATTTCTCCATAGCTTTGGGGATAGGCAAACCTCTGATTTCGTCTCGGACCAGAGCTTTGTTTATCTTGGCTACGGCGGGAGCTTGGACCTTTAGCTTCACTTGGTATTTACCTTCTTCTTCCTGAGCTTCCACAGCCTCAAATTTCATTTCCTCTGGCAGAAGCTCGTAACCGGGTGGGATTTGTGGCGATAAAGCTTCGCTGGCCAAGGCCCTGAGGTCGCTTCGGCTCACAGTTAAAGCCACAGCCACGGCCTTTAGCTCCAGGCTGAGTTGGTCTGCTACTTCGTCCACAAAATGATCGTAGCTTTCTTGGACCGGAACTACGGTTATGGATTGGGGTATGAGGAAAGAATCAGGGGGGAGTTGACTTAGAAAATTTTGGTAGGCTTCTTGGTGGAGGTTCTGGAGGACTAAACCTTTGAGCCTCTCCTTGTCTTCCCTGGTAACTACGTTGACCGGCTTGAGGGTTCCGCCGGAGGTGGGTGATGGGTTGTAGACTTGGACTTTGAATGCCAACGCCCCTTCAACCCTGTTTATAAGGTATGCTCCCACATTTCCTTGGGGGCCGGGGTCTATAGCAACTATCCTGGCCTCGGCTTGGCTCTGGTAGAAAGCGGGCAAGGTGACAGTAGTCACGGTGGTAAATTTCACATTTTCCCCTGTAGAGGTGGAAACTATTACCCCTGGCGGTATGGTAATTTCCTGCGTTGTCTTGTTTATGAAGATGACTGTTCCGGAGGCTTTTTGGTCGGGCACATACTTCTGGGTTGAAGTTGGGATTGAGCCCCTGCCCGAAAGTTCAACGCGGAGCCTCTTGGCTGGAACGGCTGCTTGAGCTCGGTTTAAGCGGTTTATGCCAGGGTCGGCTTTGAATTGGAAAGAGGTTTCAACCGTCTGAGCCATGGGGGTAAGCTCTATCCTGGCGGATGGGACCAGAAGAGCTACCCCGATTAGGATGGCGAGGATAAAAGGAAGGGTTATTAAGAGCAGGGCTAAGGGTGATATCTCTTCCGCTTGAGCGGGTTGAGGGGAAGGTGCTTTGAGGGCCTTGCTTTCAGAAGTTAGAGCTTTAAGGCCAACTTCTTTAGCCAAGGAGCGGATGAGCGGGTCCTTTGTGACTAAAACGAGGTCCAGGGCCAAATCGTGGGCTTTGCGCTTCAGGAGTTTAAGGTTTATGGGGTTAGAAAGGGCTTTCTGCCCCGGCGGGACGATAAGGACAACCTGGTTGGTCCTGAGCCAATCCAGCCGCTCCCTTATTGAAATTATGTCCTCTTCCCTATCAATCTCAATCCTCTCCACAGGGGTTCAGTCCTTGAGGGCTTTAGCTACCAGTTCTGGAACTAAGCGCAAGGCTTCTTCTATGCGGGATTTATCCCGGCCTCCGGCTTGGGCCATAGTGGCTTTGCCTCCTCCGCCGCCACCCACTACCTTGGCTATTTCCTTCACCAAGTGGCCGGCGTGAAGGCCCTTCTCTGCCAAATCTTCGCTGATAGCTGCTATGAAGAAAGGCTTCCCGTTCAAGACCGTAGCCAGGATGACCACGGCACTGCCCAAGGTTTCCCGGAGCCAATCGCTCATTTCTCTCAGTATATCCTCGTTTTCTACCTCTTCAACCTTAGCCGCAATTACGTTAACATCTTTCACTTTTATGGCTTTATCCAGTAAGCTTTCGTAAACCTTGCGGGCCAGAGCCCTTTGTAGCTTTTGGATTTCTTTGTCCTTGTTCTGAAGCTCCCCCATCAGGGCCAGGACTCGTCGGTCTACCTCCTCCGGTGGGCAGGAGAGGAAGGCGGCGGTAGATTCAAGGACTTGCAGGCGTTCCATGGCCAATTCCAAAGCGTACCGTCCGGTGACCGCTTCAATCCTCCTTACCCCGGTTCCAACCCCTTGTTCTGAGAGGATGTGGAAGAAGCCGATTTCGCCGGTGTTGGAGACGTGCGTTCCTCCGCAGAGCTCTTTGCTTATGATTTCATCCGGGTAGCCTATTACCAGCATCCTTACTTCTTCGCCGTACTTTTCCTCAAAGAGGGCGATAGCCCCTTGGGCTATGGCTTCCTTGTATGTGGTGTGGATGGCTTGGACTGGGTAGTTGGCTAAGATTATTTCGTTCACCATCTTTTCCAGGTCGCGTATTTGGGTTTGGGTAAGCATTCCGGTATGGGTGAAGTCAAAGCGTAGGCGGTCGGGGGCGACTAAAGAGCCGGTTTGGTAGACGTGCCGGCCGAGGAGGCGGCGTAGCTGGCTGTGGAGGATGTGGGTGGCGGTGTGGTTCCGAGAGATATCCATCCTCCTTTCGGCATCTACAGTCGCCCAGACTTCGTCCCCAACCCTTGCCACGCCTTCTACAATCTTGCCTTTGTGGATTATAAGGCCGGGGAGGGGACGAAGCATGTCTTCCACTTCCATTTCCCAAACCGTTTCTTCGCCATTAATGGAGCGGGTGCACGTTATCCAGCCGGTATCACTTACTTGCCCGCCGCTTTCTACATAGAATGGGGTTCGGGGCAGGACTATTTCCACTTCATCCCCTTTGTGCGCTACGCTTACCCTTTGCCCTCCTTTGATTATGGCAGCCACTTTGGTCCTTACTTCTATCTCCGTTTCGTAGAGGTGTTCAACCCCGCTTTCTGGAATAGCCCCTTCTCGTCTCAGCTGTTCGTAAAGGTTGCTGTAAAATTCGGCCTTTTTAAGTTCTTCTTCTCCCAGTTCAAACACTGTGGCGGCGCGAGCCCTTGCCCTCTGGGCTTCCATCGCTCGGTTGAACCCTTCTTCGTCTACTTCAAACCCCCTTTCACGGGCTACTACTCTGGTCAAGTCAAGTGGGAAGCCGTAGGTATCGTAGAGGCGGAAAGCCTCTTCGCCTGGGATAATCTTTTGGCCTTTGGAGGCCAAATCGGCTATGAGGGTATCAAGGAGGTTTAGGCCGATGTCCAAAGTTTGCTGGAACCTTTCCTCTTCTTGGGTTATGAGGTTTTTGATGAAATCACGGCGTAAGGGTAATTCGGTATAGTGGTGGCCCATGATTTCAATGACTTTATCGGCGATGTGAGCCAGGAAAGGCCCCTTGAATCCGATTTTGCGGCCGTGTCGGGCCGCTCTCCTCAGAATCATCCTCAGGATATACCCTCGGCCTTCGTTGGATGGGAGCACCCCATCCCCTATGAGGAAAGTTATGGCACGGCCGTGGTCAGCTATTACCCTGTAGGAGACGATGTTCTCCAAAACTTGCTCATCGGAATGGCCAAGCAGTTCCTTGGTCTTGAGGATAATGGGCCAGAAAAGGTCGGTTTCGTAATTGGATTCAACCCCTTGCATTACGGCTGTTATCCTTTCCAACCCCATTCCGGTATCTATGCTTGGGCGGGGTAAGGGGGTCATGGAGCCATCGGGGTGTAGTTCATACTGCATGAAGACCAAGTTCCAAAGTTCCCACCACCTCTCGCATTCAACAGCTGGGGAGCAGTCGGGTCTGTGGCAAGTGCAGTACTGTTTTCCGCGGTCGTAGATAATTTCGGAGCAGGGGCCGCAAGGGCCAGTATCGCCCATAGCCCAGAAGTTGTCTTTTTTACCCATCCTCACGATTCTTTCTGGAGGCATTCCGGCCACTTTCTGCCAGAGCTCCCATGCCTCATCGTCTTCTTCGTAGATAGTAGCCCAGAGCCGCTCTTTGGGGAGGCCAAGCCTTTGGGTCAGAAATTCCCAAGCGTAAGCTATTGCCTCTTTCTTGAAGTAATCGCCGAAGGAGAAGTTGCCCAGCATTTCAAAGAAGGTATGGTGGCGTGGGGAAGGTCCCACATTTTCCAAGTCATTGTGCTTTCCGCTTACCCTCATGCATTTTTGGGAAGAAGTAGCGCGGGTGTAAGGGCGCTTTTCCAGCCCCAGGAACACATCCTTAAATTGAACCATACCGGCGTTAGTGAAAAGAAGGGTTGGGTCATTTTCTGGCACAAGGGAAGAGCTTGGGACCACAGTGTGGCCATTTTCGGCGAAGAAATCCAAAAACTTTCTCCTTATCTCCGCACTAAGCATCCTTTCCCTCCCGACTCCGATTTTAAGAACATTTTAGCTCAAAAGCTGGATGGTGTCAATGAAAGTTAGCACTTGCCGGGGCTTTCCAGTTTTTCAAACGCAGGCAGCTTCAATAGGAGTTCCCACCCCCGTTTGCCCCACTCGTGTGTGGGTTTGCCGGGGTTCGCAACTCGCTCCCGATTTTGAAACTTTGGGGAGACACTCCCAAGCCCCCTTGGACTCCCATACCCCTTTTGTGCAGGGGGCTATGGGGATTCCCCACCCCCGTTGGCTTAGGGTTCGCCAAGATTTTGGGGTTAACTTGCGGATAGTATCCCCCTTGCAGGAGGTTACGGGGGGTCGGCGCAGGCTGGCCCTCGGCCAAAGGCCGGAAAAGGCTGATTTGTTAGGCAAATTTTCCCAAAACTGTTGCTTCGTGATAAAATTAAAAAGGCTCGCTGGGGGGCGAAAATGACCCTTTCCTTAGCGCATCTAATCCCTCAAGTGGAAAAGATGGCCGAAGAATTGGCCGAAGAAAAAGCTCATCGCCATAAGGTGTTGGGGAAAGTCCAGGAACTCCTCGGCCTCTATTCCCTCTCGGCGCTTGATTTCAAGACTAAGGCCAAAGAATTTGGAGCTGCAATCCCCTCTCAGGAGCCGATTGACCACAGTAGCCCATCTGTACCCCCCGCCTCCCTAAAAGAGGGGTTTTTCGCTATCGCCGCCGATGGCTCCCAAATTCAGCCCGATCGCCACAGCATTGCCCTCTACTACTTGATAAACGTGGGGAGCATTGTGCTTAAAGAGGGAAGCGGTGAAACCCCAATCCCCAAAAGCACCCCTTACCTCTACTACAAGGACGAGGACCTTTACGAAGGGAACCGGCTGGTTCAAGGAAACTTGCTTGATGTCCGAAGGGCCCTGGCAGAGCTTCGGGAACTTTCGGCCAGGGTAAAGGAGGTGGCTGAAAAGGCCGAAAAGGGAAAAATCCCCATCTTAGCTTTAGCCGACGGAACTTTGCTCCTTTGGGTATTGGAAGAGGAAAGGAGCCGACATCTGGATAAAATCAGGGCTTATGTGGAGGAGATGGAGAAAATCCGAGAGGCTGGGGCACTCTTGGCCGGCTTCATAAGCCGCCCCCGTTATACTGAAGTGGTGGACCTTTTGAGGCTGATGCACTTTGGGGAAGAGCCTTTCTCCCACCCACCCCACCGACGCCCTTGGGGACGTTTGACCGATGCCGCTGTCTTTTCTTTCCTGCCCATCGGTTGGCGTTCCGCTCTCTTTGAAAGCCCTTCCCCCTTGAACGATTACTACGGGGAAAGCCGCATCTTCTTCTTTTACCTCAATGTTGGTGGAGAAATTGCCAGGATTGAAATCCCAGGCTGGATAGCCCAAAGCCCCGATTTGGTAAACTTAGTGCATGCGGCGATTCTCAAGCAGAGTGAAAACACTCAAGGCTATCCCTACGTCTTGGAAAGGGCCCACGAACTGGCAGTTATAAGGGCTTCGGAAAGGAGAAGCCTTGAGGAAATGATAGAGCGAGCCATGTTCAGAAGAGGGCTGAGCCCAATCGTTTCACCCAAAGAGAGGTGGAAGAGGTTGATATAAAATGGGCCAGGAAATAGGAAGGGTCCTTCAGGCTAATACTACTAATTTTACAGCCGGCTGCCGGATGATGCTCCAGGATATCCCCTCTTTCGGCGATTTTGTCCAGGTTATAGCCCAAGATGGCAGCATAATTTACGGCTTTATCTACAACGTAGCCATCCAGAGCGATCCAACTGTGCGCCAGCTCATCACAGCTCCGGATTTGCCAGAGGAGTACATAAAGGACCAAATAGAGAACAGGCTCCTTCCCGTGGAGTTTTCAGTGGCCGTGGTAGGATACAAACGGCGCGGCCTAATCCGCCAGGAGCCACCACCGCAACCCCCTCTGCCCTTTAGCATAGTAGAAACCTCCTCCCCTGAAGAAATCAAAGAATTTGCCCTTTCCGGCTTCAACTTCCTGCGAACCCTCCTCAACATCCCCGGCATCCCATCCGATGATGTCATAGCTGTAGCCCTGAGGCGAATAGCCAGTTCCCTTGGGAAGGAAGGGCATTACTTCCTGGTAGATGCGGGTCGCGAACTGACCAAACTTCTCTATCAAGATACTGGCAGGCTTGAAAGCATCCTTAGGCGCATAAAATCATAGATAGGGCTTATTAGGGGAATGACCCCCTAAAACAAAACAGATGACAAGGAGATCTCTATGAGCAGAGCCTTAAAAGCTGTAACCATAATTGTAGCTATATTGCTGCTCTTGGGGCTGGCTCTTTCAGGTTTCCTCTATTACACCATCCGTAAACCATGGCCTAAGACCAGCGGAACGATAATCGTAGAAGGGCTTAAAGCCCCAGTGACCATAATAAGGGACAAATGGGGTGTGCCCCACATTTACGCTTCCAACGCCCATGACTTGTTCTTCGCCCAAGGCTACGTCCATGCCCAGGACCGCTTCTGGCAAATGGAATACTGGCGGAGGATCGGAAGCGGTCGCCTATCCGAAATCTTCGGGGAAGCCACCCTCAGTGCTGACAGATTCATACGCACCTTAGGTTGGCACAGGACAGCCGCCAAAGAACTTGAGCAGCTGGACCCAGAAGTAAAAGCCATCTTGGAAGCCTACTCCGAAGGGGTTAACGCTTATCTTAAGGAAAACAAAGGGAAACTTGGCCTGGAATTCACTATCCTCGGCCTTATAGGGGCTAAATTTGAGCCCGAGCCTTGGACTCCTTACAATACCCTGACCTGGGCCAAAGTCATGGCTTGGAACCTGGGAGGAAACTGGGAAAATGAAATCTTCAGGGCTATGCTCTTAAACAGGATAGGCTCCGCACGCCTTAAAGACATAGACCTACCTTATCCCCCCAATCGCCCGGTTATAGTCCCTCACCCTGAAACTGGGCCTGCTTCGGCTCCTGAAACCCCCGTACTTCTTACCGAAGCCACTTTAGAGAGCATACCGTGGGAGGCTTTGGAATTCCTCAGCATGGGTCCAGGCATCGGGAGCAACAACTGGGTAGTCTCAGGCAAACGCACCACCACTGGCCGCCCCCTCTTGGCCAATGACCCCCACTTAGGCATCCAAATGCCCGCCATATGGTATGAAATCGGCTTGCACTGCGAGCCCGTGAGCGAAGATTGCCCATTTAACGTCGTCGGAGCTTCCTTCGCCGGATGCCCAGGGGTCATAATCGGCCACAATGCCTACATAGCCTGGGGTGTAACCAATGTCAACCCCGATGTCCAGGACCTTTACGTGGAGCGAATCAACCCCGAAAACCCCGACCAGTACGAGGTGGATGGCAAGTGGGAAAACATGCAGATAATCTGGGAAGAGATAAAAGTGCGGGGTAAAGAAGAGCCAGTGATGGTGCGAGTCCGCTTAACCCGCCATGGCCCGATAATAAACGATATAGCTGGCGGAACTGAGGAGGCCTGGGCATACGGGTGGCAGCCTCTGGCTTTCCGCTGGACAGCACTTGAGCCTGGCACTGTCGTGAAATCCGTACTCCTCATTAACAAAGCCCGCAATTGGCAAGAATTCAGAGAAGCCCTCAAATATTGGGATGCCCCAAGCCAGAACTTCGTTTACGCCGATGCCGAGGGCAACATTGGCTACCAGATGCCCGGCAAAGTCCCAATCCGCAAGAAGGGCGATGGCTCAATGCCCGTTCCAGGATGGAACAGCGAATACGAGTGGACCGGCTACATCCCGTTTGACGAACTGCCCCGCACCTTCAACCCGCCCGAAGGCTACGTAGTTACAGCCAACAACGCTGTAGTAAAGCCCGATTTCCCCTACTTCATCGCCCGCGACTGGAACCGAGGTTACCGGGCTCAGCGCATAGTTGACCTCATAACCTCCAAGGATAAGCTGAGCATTGAGGACTTCAAAGCCATCCACATGGATTCCTACATCCTGCATGCCGAAGAAGTTATCCCTCACCTCTTAGCCCTTTCCCCAGACGATCCGCGCCTCAAAGAGGCCTTGGACATCCTAAAGCAATGGGATCGCCGGGCCGTTCCGGAATCCGTAGGGGCCACGATTTTTGAAGCCGTGAGGCTGAGCCTGCTCCGCAACATCCTGGCCGACGAGTTTGGCGAAAAAGCTTTCAAAGCCTTCCTGGACACCGAATCCCTAACCATGCAAGTCCTGGCCAACATCTTAGCCAATCCTCAGTCTCCTTGGTATGACAACATATATACCCCCAAGGCCGAATCACGAGAAGAAGTGCTTATCAAGGCCCTTAAGGAAGCCGTAGACGAGCTGACAAAGCGCCTGGGCAAGGACATGAACAAATGGCAATGGGGCAAAGTCCACACAGCCACCTTCCGGAACGAGACCCTTGGCAAATCGGGCATAAAGCCCATTGAAGCCCTATTCAACCGTGGGCCTGTGCCTGTAAGTGGTAGCTGCGAAACAGTGAACAATAACCTTTACAATCCTGCGAGCCCCTTTGAAGTGATAGTGCTTCCCTCTTACAGGCAAATCATAGATGTTGGAGCCTGGGGCAACTCCCTTTCTATCCACACCACCGGCCAATCTGGTCATCCCTATCACCCTCACTATGGCGACTTCATAATGAAATGGGCCAAGGGCGAATACCACCCGATGCTTTGGGACAAGGACCAAGTGCAACGCTTTGCCGAGGCCACTTTAACACTAAAACCGAAGTAAAAGCCGGGCTTTTTAGCCTTATCTGGAAGGGGGGCCCAGGGGATGAAACCCCCTGGCGTGGGCTGTGGGAGTGTTCCCTGACCCCGGCTAAATCTTCTGCAAAAAGGAGGTAGACCTATGCCCAAAATCACCTTTACCCTTAACGGCCAAGAACAAACCGTTGAAATCCAGCCTTTTGAAACCCTTGCTCACTTGCTCCGGGAAAGACTCGGCCTTATAGGCACAAAAATAGGATGCGAGGAAGGAGAATGCGGCGCTTGCACCGTAATCGTCAACGGCAAAACCGTTACCTCTTGCATTTACCCGGCCATGAAGGTAGACGGAGCTCAAGTTGAGACAATTGAAGGGCTGGCCTCAGGCAGTAGACTCCACCCCATCCAAGAAGCCTTCATAGAGCATTTTGCTGCCCAGTGTGGCTACTGCACCCCTGGCTTCATAATGTCTACCAAAGCCTTGCTGGACAAAAACCCTAACCCTTCAGATGAGGAAATCAAAGAAGCCATCGCTGGCAACCTGTGCCGTTGCACCGGCTATTACCAGATAATTGACGCCATAAAAGCGGCCGTATCCAAAATATCAGCGGGAGGAAGAAAGACGTGAAAGTGCGTTTGGCTTACGGCAAAGAAGGGCTTTGGGTTGATTTGCCCGAGGAGCTGGAAGTAAAAATCATAGAACCAAAGTTCGTCCCTGGCCTTCCGGACGAGGAAGCAGCCATAAGAAAAGCCTTGAGGGAACCAATAGCCTCGCCCCCTCTGCGGGAGCTGGTCCGCCCCTCCGATACTGTAGCCATAGTCTTCAGCGACATAACCCGCCCAATGCCTAACCGTCGGGTAATACCTTTAATCCTGGAAGAACTTTCTCACATCCCCAGACAGAACATTGTCCTCATAAACGCCCTTGGAACCCATCGGCCTCAGACCCGCCAAGAACTGGAAGAGATGCTGGGGCCGGAAGTGGTCTCCAATTACACAATCATCCAGCACGATTGCCACGACAAATCGGCCCTCTACTACCTTGGGGAAACGAGCTTTGGCCATCCAGCTTGGGTCAACAAGGCCTACATGGAAGCCTCTGTGAAAATCCTCACCGGCTTCATTGAACCCCACTTCTTTGCTGGCTTTTCCGGAGGGCCTAAAGCGGTGCTTCCCGGCATAGCAGGTATAGACACCATCCTCTTGAACCACGGAGCCGAGATGATAGACAGCCCCCAAGCTACGTGGGGGGTGACGGAAGGCAATCCCATCTGGGAAGAGATAAGGGAAGTGGCCTACAAAACGCAGCCTTCATTCTTAGTCAACGTAACCCTGAATCGGGAAAAGCAGATAACGGGTGTATTTGCTGGTAACGTTTGGGAAGCCCATGCCCAAGGGGTAAAGTTTGCCGCCGCTTCGGCCATGGTGGAAGTGGAAGAGCCTTTTGACATCGTCATAACCTCCAATTCCGGTTATCCTCTGGACATAAATCTCTACCAGGCAGTAAAGGGAATGTCGGCGGCGGCGCGAGTGGTTAAAGAAGGCGGGAGCATAATCATCGCCGCTGAGTGCCGGGATGGCATCCCAGAGCATGGGGAGTACAAAAACATCCTCAAGATGGCCTCCTCCCCAGCCGAACTTCTGGAAATAATCCGCCGGCCTGGCTTCCTGGTTCAGGACCAATGGGAAGCTCAGATCCAGGCCCTCATACAACTTAAAGCCGATGTTTACGTCAAAAGCTCTTACCTTACGGAAGGGCAGATAAGGGAAGCACTCCTCAAGCCCTGCCCCTCAATTGAAGAAACCCTTGGGGAGCTTTTAGCCAAATACGGCCCTGGGGCCAAAGTTTGCATCCTGCCCGAAGGCCCTCAGACAATACCCTACCTTAGACAATAGGCTTAACAATGGAGGGCAAAATGGTTGTGAAAATTGACCACATAGCCATTGCTGTCCAAAACCTTGAAGAAGCTCTCAGGGTCTACAAAGACGTCCTCGGCCTTGAGCTGAAAGGGGAGGAAGAAGTGCCCGAACAGGGGGTTCGGGTCGCTTTCCTGCCGGTGGGGGATACTCGCCTTGAGCTTTTAGAGCCCCTTTCCCCTGAAAGCCCCGTGGCTAAATTCCTGGAAAAGAGAGGTGAAGGAATCCACCACATCTGCCTTGAAGTTGAAGATTTGGAAAAAACCCTGGCCGAGCTTGCCAGCAAAGGGATTAAGCTCATAGACGAAAAGCCCCGCCTTGGCGCTCACGGCCGGAAAATGGCTTTCGTCCACCCCAAAAGCTTGCACGGTGTCTTGTTAGAACTTTACCAAAAGGAGGAAGAGCATGGTTAATGCCGCCATCATCATATTGGCCACCATAGCCATAGCCTTTTCCTTATTTGCGTTGCTAATAGTCACTTACAACTGGCTCCAAAGCAAAAGGCAAGGCTATCCCTTAGAAGCCCAGATAGAAGCAGCGCTTCTTCCCATAATCTTCCAAGGTATATGCGCAGCCTACCGCCTGGGGGAGAGGGCTGTAGATGAAGGATATGAACGCCTTCGCGGGGCTGATAAAAAGCTAATCGCCGATTCCATCTATGCCATGCTGCCTGACAAAATCGGCAACTTTGACCTAACCTTGGTGAAAAGCATAATAACCAGGGAGAGATTTGAGCAACTTGTGCAGAACGTCTTTGACACTTTTGACCGATTCTATGTTGAGCACAAAGCGCACTTTGACGAGCTATTTGAAGAATGGAAGAAGACACATCAGCCCCTGAGTAGAGAGGAAGCCCCCGCTTAGGCTATCTCAGGCTTTATGAGGCCGTAATTGCCGTCCTTGCGGCGGTAAATTACGTTTATCTGGCCATCCTCAGGGTTGAGGAAGATAAAGAAATCGTGGCCCAAGAGCTCCATTTGCTCAATAGCTTCCTCCTCGGACATTGGGGAAACGGGAAAGGTCTTAACTCTAACGATTTTGGGGGCCTCTTCTGGAACTTCGGGCAGGATTTCCTCCTGGGCGCGGCCTCGGCCCTTTTCGTAGAGCTTGCCCTTGTAGCGCTCTATCCGGCGGGAAAGCTTATCAATTACGGCATCAACGGCAGCGAAAATATCTGCGGACCTCTCTTCTGCTCTGATGAGAGCCCTTGCGCCGCGCAGAGTTATCTCAACCCGGTGACTGTCCTTAGCGTTTTTGGTGCTCTGGCGAGAGAGCTCCACTTCCGCTTCCATGAGGTCGGGAAGGTAGCGAGGCATTTTCCTAAGCTTTTTCTCCAAATACTCCTTAAGCCTTTCCGTTACCTCAAGGTTCCTGGCGTTTATCTTTATGTACAATGGTTCCATAGCCACCTCCTTGCCATCCTTTTTCCAATTTCCAAAGGGCCCATAAAGCTACGGCTGCCAAAAGGCCCAGGATAGTCCATGCTTCGGTAAGGGAAGCCTGGGTGATGAAGAGGGCCAGCAGGCCAAGCCCCCCACTTATGAGGTAAATAGCCATTACCGCTTCCCTCTTGCTCATCCCCATCGCTACAAGCCTGTGAGATAAGTGGTCTTTACCTGGATTGGTCAATGGGTTCAAGCCCCGGCGGAGGCGAGAGATTACCACAAGGGTCGTGTCAAATATGGGCACTCCGAGGATTAGGACCGGAACCATCCAGGTGACAGCGGGGATGTTATGCGGGAAGCGCAGCTTTATCCCTACCGCCGCCAACACAAAGCCGATGAAAAGGCTCCCCGAATCGCCCATGAATATAGTGGCGGGGTTGAAGTTGTAGAAAAGGAAGCCCAAACATCCGCCCAAGAGGGCAGCCGCCAGCGCTCCTACAAGGTATTGCCCGTTCATCGCCGCCAAAAGAAGGAAAAAGGCCGATGCCACTACCGCTACCCCGCTGGAAAGGCCATCCATGTTGTCCAATAGGTTCAAGGCATTGGTTATGCCCACAACCCAGAGCAGATGGATGGGAAGGTTAAGGTAATGGTGGGGGAAAATTTGAACCCTCACCCCCGTGAAGTAAAGGAGCAGGGCTGCGATGACTTGAACCGCCAGTTTAACCAAAGGCCTGAGACCCCACCGGTCATCCCAAATGCCCATGAAGGAGACAATGGTGGCGCCAAGGAATATGCTGAAGAGCTGGGGGATGTAGAAGCGATTCCCCGCTAAGAGTATGGCAATGATGAAAGCCCCGTAAATAGCTATCCCTCCCAGCTTAGGCATCGGGTGCGAATGAACCTTTCGGGGGGATGGGTAATCCATGAAGCCGAGCTTGGGCGCAAGCTTGCGCGCAAGGGGAGTCCCAGCGAAAGCTATCACCAGAGCACTGGCGAAAATCAAGAAGTAATTGGTCATGCCTATCCCCTCAAGAGCTGCGTAAGATAAGCCAAATTTCCTTCCAAGAAGGCCTCTTACCGTAAATCAAAATCCCCACCCGGAAAAGCTTCTCCCCCAACCATATGGCTCCCAAGAGGGAGAGGCTGAGGACAACCAGACTGCCGGCCACATCCACCCAGGGGACCTTAGCCAAGGGCAACCTGAAAAGCATCATTGTAGGAGCAGTTAAGGGGAAGAAGCTCAAGACCCTGGCTATGGTCAAGTTTGGGTTCGCCATGAGAAAACCGCTGAGCATGTAAGGAGCAGCAGCGAACATGGAGAAAATCCCTGCAAGCTGTTGGCTCTCCCGCATAGTAGTTCCCAGCGAACCGATTCCGGCCATGAGGAAGGCATAAATCGCAAAGCCAAGGACGTAGTAGATGACTAAGAGCACTAAGGTGGATGGCGGAAGCGAAAAAGCCGAGATAGTAAGGAGCAGAACAGCTCCGCCTGTAAACCCAAGCGCGGAAAGAATCCAAACCAAAACCTGGGTCAGGCCAACTGCCCCTAAACCTACGACTTTCCCAACCAATAGCTCCAAAGGGGAAACCGAGGACACGATTATCTCCATTACCCTGTTCTCTTTCTCCTCAGCGATTCCTTGGAGCAAGTAGCCAGAGGAGACAAAAATGGTCATAATCAGCATAAAAGCGAGGAAATAAGGGATTA
>CAZPWR010000487.1:0-5834 GCA_964590555.1 uncultured Anaerolineae bacterium
CACCCCTCTCCACCCGCCTTTCTACGTTGAAAAGAGCGTGAACGGAACCTTGATAGAGATTGCCCTCCAATACACCGATGAGTTTTCGGAGTCGGTCTTTACCTTTGCCAACAACATAAACACTGTGGATGGCGGCACCCATCTAACCGGTTTCCGCTCGGCCTTGACCCGCACTTTGAACGAGTATGCACGTAAACAGGGCTTCCTCAAGGAAAGTGACCCCAACCTTACTGGAGAAGATGTCAGGGAAGGGCTTACAGCTATCGTAAGTGTGAAGCTTCCGGAGCCTCAGTTTGAGAGCCAGACTAAAGCCAAGCTTGGCAACCCCGAGGTCAAAAGCCAAGTAGAAGCAGTGATGAGCGAAGCCTTTTCCAGGTGGCTTGAGGAAAACCCACGTGAAGCTAAAGCCATCATAGATAAATGCCTGACCACTTTTAGAGCCAGAGAAGCAGCTCGCAAAGCCAGGGACTTAGTAATCAGGAAGAGCGTTTTAGAGAGCATGACTTTGCCGGGGAAGCTCGCCGATTGCTCTTTGCGCGACCCAAGCCAAACTGAGCTCTTCATCGTAGAAGGCGATTCCGCTGGAGGCTCAGCCAAGCAAGCTCGGGATAGAAGGTTCCAAGCGGTCCTTCCAATCCGAGGGAAAATCCTGAATGTGGAGAAAGCTCGCCTGGACAAAATCCTGGAGAACAATGAGGTTAAGGCTATAATAACGGCCTTGGGGACCGGGGTTGGGGAGCAGTTCAACATAGATAACCTCCGCTACGGTCGGATAATCCTCCTCTGCGATGCCGATGTGGACGGGGCGCACATCCGCACTCTGCTTTTAACTCTCTTCTACCGTTACCTACCCCAAATCATTGAGCGAGGCCACCTCTACATAGCCCAGCCACCCTTGTACCGAATCCAAGTAGGTAAAGAGCATTACTACGTTTACAGCGAAGAGGAAAAAGAAAAGCTCGTCCAAAAATTCAAGGGCAAGGTGGTAAGCATTCAGCGCTACAAAGGGCTTGGGGAGATGAACCCTGAACAGCTTTGGGAAACCACCCTCAACCCCGAGAAGCGCACACTCCTGCAGGTCACCATAGAAGACGCCGCTTCCGCCGACCGGACCTTCAGCATCCTCATGGGCTCCAGTGTTCCTCCTCGCCGCCGCTTTATCCAGACCCATGCCCGTAAAGTTCGCAATTTGGATGTGTGAAGGAGGCCATATGGATAAATCAAGGCGCAAATTCCTCAAAGAAGCAGCAGCTGGCGGAGTTATCCTTTCCTTGGGAGCACTGAGCGGATTCGGAGGCTTCAAGGCCGGCCAAACCCTTACCGCAGCAGAGTATGAACTGGAGATAGCCAAACTCCGCACGCTCCTCAAGCTCTACCAAGAACTGGATAAAATCGGATTAGATGCTCTCCTCAAGACAGCTCTTAAAGCCATAAAGATGCCACTGGAAGCGGTCAAAGAGGGGGTCAAAGCCTTAGAGGAAGCGATAGGAAAGGCCGAAGAAGCTTTGGCCAAATTCCTCGCTTTCTTGGCAAGGTGGCGAGAAATTTTAAAGGAAGGGGAGAAAGTCCTTCTGGCCTTGGGTTCGGGGATGGAAGAAGCAGGCAAGCTTATGTCCGGAGCAATTGGCAAAATCCTCCCCTTTGCTGAAGCTGTGGTAGAATTTTTTGCCAAACTGCTGCGAAAATTGCCATTTGGAGCCGGGAAGGAATTGGGCGAGGCCCTTGAATCCGTCAAAAACCTACTTAGAGAACTCCCGGAAACTGTGGAGCAAATAAGTTCGGGATTGATTAGGAGCTTGAAAGAGGACGTCGCCCCTCAAGGCAACGGGAAAGCAAAAGCCGAGGAGGAATTTTCGGAGCCTATAAAGACCGGCCTACTTGAGCCACTCAAAAAATTCTTGGGGGATGTGAGCTCTCTGATTGAAAGCTTTGAGAAGGACTTCAGTTCCCCCATAGAAGAAGCCTTGGCCAAGAGGGAAGAGATTCACCGGCAGATAGAGGAGCTGCGCCGTCAATACAACATTTGAAAGCGGTGGAAAAGTGAATTACGTCCTTGACCTGCGCACGGCCACCGATCACTTCCCAGGAATAGGAAGGTATGGCGTAAACCTGGCTCGGAGGCTCCCCAAATTTATGGAGGAAGGCGAATGCCTGGTCATCATACGCGATCCTGCTCGTTCCTCTTACCAGTTCCAGCCGGGAAACAAAGTGAAAATCGTTGACATTCCAAGCACGCCTTTCTCCCTAAGCCAGCAGTGGCTTATCCCCCAGGCCCTCAAAAGCTTCAGGCCTTGCCTATACCACAGCACTTATTACATCATGCCCTATCGGCCCCGTAGCCCAACCATATTGACCATCTACGACCTCATCCCCCTGCTTCACCCTGAAAGCGTTTCTTTAAAGGCAAGGCTTCTCTTCGGCCCGCTCTTCTACTTGGCCTTTTCGGCTTCTTCAGGGTTCATAGCTGTCTCCCGCACAACACTTGAAGATTTCAAAGCTCGGTTCAAAGTCGGCAGTAAGAAGGTCACTGTAACCCCTCTTGCTGCTGACCCAGCTTTTTACCCGCGCCCTTCTGAGGAAAAGGAAAGCATCCGCCTCAAGTATGAGCTGCCGGATAGGTTCATCCTCTACGTAGGGAGCGATAAGCCTCACAAGAATTTAGGGAATTTGCTCAAAGCCTTTGCTGAGATAAGGCCATGGATGAAGATTCCTTTAGTCTTGGCAGGGCCAAAGGGTCGTGGTTCTCGCAACCTGATGGCTTTAGCTTCAAGGCTGGGGATAAAGGATTATGTCTACTGGCTTGGGCGAATACCCGAAGAGGAACTTCCGGCCCTGTATTCGGCTGCCACGGCTTTTGTTTTCCCCTCCCTCTACGAAGGTTTCGGCCTCCCGGTTTTGGAAGCGATGAGTTGCAGTGCTCCTGTAGCTTGCTCCGATATCCCAACTCTGAGGGAAATAGCCGGTGAGGCAGCCTTATACTTCAACCCCCATTCAATTGAGGCCATTGCCGAGGCCATTGCCGAGCTTATTGAGAATGACGAGCTCCGAGAAAGCCTGAGGGGGAAAGGGCTCATAAGAGCCTCCCTCTTCTCTTGGGATGAGACTGCTTCCCGGACCATCGCTTTTTACCGGGAAGTGCTTGGAGGAAGCTATGGTTAAAGCTAAGGCTTTTTACCGCAACGCCAATGCCACTGAAGTTGCGGTTGGCGAGCGCTTCCTCAGGGTAGAGCGGCGGGATGTTGAAGGCAGGCAAGAGTTATGTCCTTGGGAGCTGTTAGCCGCATCCCTCGCTTCGTGCATAACCTTGACCTTAGCAGCAGTCGCTGCTCACAAAGGCATAGAAGTCGGGGGGTTAGAGACGGAGGTGGAAATAGAGCCTGGGGAAGAAGGTGGGAGAGTTAGGGTAGTTCTCCAGCTAAGGGAAGGGCTCACGGAGAGAGAGGAGAAGATTCTGCTCAACTCCGCAAGGTACTGCGAGGTTGGAAAATTTTTGGAAGGACCTGTTAGTTTGGAAATTGTTTTGGGCCCGCCATCACCTTAGGACCATCCTCGCCAGCCCAATCATTGCCCTGAAAGCCTTGTAAACGGTGAGGTAATCGGGGTGAGAGAATTCTACGGTGCGCCCATCAAGCCTTTTCGCCTCAGGGATGAGTTCGGCAAGATCGGCATAAGCACTGTTTATGAATTCAACCCGAACGGTAAAGGGCCCTTCCAAGCGGAACAGTTTGCCGCCTTGTTTCAAGGCTTCGCAGGCCGCTTTTTTAATTCTCTCTCTGGCCTCAGCTGGAGGAAGGCAACGGGCCGCGTATCGCCCTACTGCTTCCTTTACCACTACTGTTTGGATTTCACCAAGAAGATTGCGTGCCTCCTCCACCACTTTATCGTCCCCGGTAACAAGTCCTACCGGAACGCCGAAGTGTCCAGCTAAGGCTGCGTTAAGCCCCAGCTCCCCGATAAGCATCCCGTTTAGGTAAACGTTGAACACAATTCTACCCATGTAAGTGTGGTCCATAATTCCAGCCCAGGTCCCAGCTTTGGAGTGGTATCCGATGAAGAAAGCGATGTCAAACCCTCCGTCTATGCCTTCCATCATTTCCAATGGTTTGGGCGAGCCGCTTACGAGCCGAGCCTTTGGGTGTATTTCTTCTACCAAAAGGTTATCCATTGAGCCGTGGGCGTCGTTGATGAGGATTTCGGTGGCGCCTCCCTCAATAGCTCCTTCAACGGCAGCGTTGACTTCCAGGGTCATTAGCTTGCGGAAGCGGTTGTATTCTTCTCGGTTTTCACCCACTTGGTTAGGGTTTATCACCCCTGAGATTCCTTCCATATCGCAGGAAATGTAGACTTTCATGGCTGACCTCCTTGAAAGCGCATTGGTTAATAACAGAAATGGACTTTGCCCCCTCCCATTTGCTGAGGGCTTGCCAAGGTTTTGGGTCCCACTCGTAGCGAGTACGCAAGAGTTGGCCGCTCGCTCCCTTTTTTGAAGTTCTTGGGGGTATATCCACCGAACCCCTGGGAGGAGGCTGTGCCCCCGCAGGAAGGTAAGGGGTCATGGGAAGTTGGACTTAAACGGGCCAGCTTTCCATGCGCCAGGCCATGTCCCAGAACATCCATTCGTAGCGGCTTGTGGTGATGAAATGGCTTTTCATGGCTTCCTTCAGCGCAGGGCTTGCTTCCCGCGAGACAGCCTCTACAATCCGCCGCAGTTCTTCTACTACTGCCCAGAACTCCTCAGAGGAGTAGGTCTCAATCCAGCGTTGGTAAAGGGGGTTAGGGGAGCCCAGTTTCTCCAGTTCCCTTCCTACCATTACGTAAATCCAATCGCAGGGGAGAAGGGAAGCTACTGCCTCTTCAAAGCTTCCACCGTAAGCAACCCTGAGCAAGTAGGAGGTGTAAGCGAGGTTTGTGGGAGCCATTGGGGTTGAGTAAACCTGCTCAGGTGTAAGCCCCCATTCTTTGAAGAAGCTATCGTGGAGACTGCGTTCGGCCACTAAGGTTTCACGAGCGTGGCGAGATAGGAACTCCGTCCACTCATCCTTCGGGGCATGGGAGGCAGCAGCTGCTAAGGCTTTGGCAAAGTCCCTGAGGTAAAGTGCATCCTGAACAACGTAGAAACGGAATTTTTCTTCAGGCAAGGTCCCATCGGCCAGGCCCTTGAGGAAGGGGTGAGAAAGGATGGCCCGGTAAATGGGTTCAATGCTGGCCCAAAGTTCTTGGGTGAAGCTCGCTCCCATGTTAACCCTCCCTTAGAGAAGAAGACGATACGGATTCTCCAGCAGTTCTTTTACAGTCCGAAGGAATTCGGCCGCAGGCGCACCATCAACAATCCGGTGGTCAAAAGTTAAGCTCAGGTGCATCATCGCTCTCGGAACGACTTGGCCCTGCTGGAAAGAGGGCTTCTCCACAATCCTCCCAACCCCCAGGATAGCCACTTCGGGTGGGTTGATGATGGGGGTAAAGATGTCAACTCCATACATCCCAAGGTTTGTAACGGTAAAGGTGCTTCCGGTTACTTCATCAACAGTAAGGGTGCCGGCCCTTGCCCCCTCAGCAAGTCTGCGGGTTTCGGCTGCTATTTCTCTGAGGGATTTTTTATCGGCATCCCTAACCACCGGAACTATAAGCCCTCCCTCCAAAGCCACCGCTACTCCTATGTGGACTTCATCCAAAAGGTGGATTTCATCCCCTATCAGGGTGGAATTAAGGAGAGGATGTTTCTTGAGGGCAATGGCGGCTGCTTTGACCACCATATCGGTGTAGGTCAGGTCAAATTCCCCCTTAAGCTGCTCCCTCATCCGGACCAGTTCTGTGGCGTCAATTTCAGTGGTTAT
>CAZPWR010000488.1:0-3175 GCA_964590555.1 uncultured Anaerolineae bacterium
GCGCTACCTGCACCCATGCATTTTATGGACGTAAGGGCATAAGGCAAGGAAGGAGGAGGTGGTGGTGGAGGCGTGGGCGTAGGCCTTGGGCGAGGGGTCGGGGTAGGAGGAATAGCCTGGGCTACTTTGACCGAATCAATAGTACCTCCCTCAAGCCTCAGATACCGAGCCGAGGCCCATCCCTCTTTCCCTCTAAGGCAACAAAGCTGAAGCCAATCGCCCCCGGGGTTTTTGGCTATCACGGTGAAGGAATCGTTCAGCTTAGCCTTCCCTAAGATTGGGTAAGCGGTTCCGGGGCCAGTGCGGATGTTCAGTTCATCAATGGTGACTATGGCCTTTACCAGGCCGGTGGGCGCAGGTGCTTCAGTAGGGGCAGGGGTAGGAGTAGCCAGAGGTGATTGGAAAGAAGTCTCAGGCTGGCCAGGAGGCGTGGCTATAGGCGATTGGAAAGGAGTAGGGGTTGGTGTAGCCTCACTGGTAACCTCAGGGGAGGGAAGGGGGGTTGGGGTCGCAGGAAGAGCAGCCATTGCTTCGGAGGGGGTTGGGGTGAAAGTAGGCTTTGGGGTTCGGGTAAAAGTGGGGGATGGGGTTGGCTTCTGAGCCATTGGCATCCCACCGCATCCGGCTGCGAAGATTACCAGCACTGTAAGCAAGGAAAAGAGCCTTATCACTTTCATTACCGCACCTTCTTGAAAGTTATATTGGTAAATTGCCCAGCCTTGTTGCAATCCTCAAACCTTATCACCACTGTATCGGAAAGATCTCGGACTCCTGGAGGAGGCGCATTTGTAAGCCCTATCCGCACATTGGGGGTATTATCAGCCACAAGGCGGATGCGGAACTCAATGGGGCTTGGGGGATGGTAAAATTCTGGGCCTAAGGGGGTGAAGCCAACTTCCCCGGGCGGTTCACGATAACCGGGGATGTCTATCCCAGTGCTCACATAGGACCAGTTATTGAACCAGTTTAGTTCTACCACTACACCGTTAATTGGGTTGCCAGCGGCGTCTACAACTTTGACTTTGAAGTAGACTGTCCCGCAGTTAGGTGCTTGCTGCATACTTCCCTGGACATACATGTAAGTGTAAGCCGGGGCCGGGGTTGGAGTAGGGGCTGGAATTGGGGTTGGGGTAGGAGGCCTTGGAGTTGGTGTAGGCGGGATTTCGGTAGTCACGTTGATCATGGCGATTTCGCCGGGAATGCTGAGGAGGGAGGCGGCAACCCACCCTTCTCTTCCGTTTACGCAGCAGACTTTTATCCAGTCACCCCTTTCGTTCCTCGCCCTTATTTCAAACTGGGTTCCTCTCGAAACCTGGCCTATTAGTGGGTAGACAGTCCCAGGCCCTTGGCGGACGTTTGCCCTGGCGGCGCTGACCACTGCTGTTTGAGGGGTGGCGGGTGTGGGTGAAGGGGTTGGAGTGGGGGTGAAGGGCTCTGGTGTCGGAGTGGGAGTAAAGGGGATAGGAGTGAATGTCGGAGTAGCTATGGGTGTAGGAGTGAAAGTTGGCCTTGGGGTTTTAGTGAAAGTGGGGGTGGGGATTTGAGCTCGTTGGCTTGGCCCAAGGCCACAGCTTAGGACCAGGGCTACCATTAGCAAGGTTAGGGCCAAATAAGGCCATTTCTTTCGGTTCATTTCACTACCTCCGGGGGCTTGATTGGGTTTATTATAATGCCCAGAGTCCATTCCGCCAAATCACCTTTTCCCCTGGGGTATTAGGCCAAGCTTAAGCTGTTGGCTAAAGTGGACGTAACCTCTAAGCCCCTGACAGGGGCTTTGTCCTCTTAGCTCCCAGTTTTCTCCACCTCCGTTGGCTGGGGGTTTACAAGTGCTTTGGGTCAAAAATAAACCACTTGCCCCCATTTTGGTTTCCTTGGGGCATATCCCCCAAGCCTGTTGCCAGGGGGGCAAGGCACCTTGACTCCTTTTCTCTTCCTCGGCCAAGGTTTGGCCAGCTGCTTTTATCGGGGCAGTTCTTATGTCCCTTCTTCCCAGGAACTCAGGTACTTTTCCTGTTCCGGGGTGAGGGTATCAATCTCAACCCCGAGGGATTTCAGTTTCAAGCGAGCTACTTCTTCGTCAATCTCTTTGGGCACAGGGTAGACCTTCTTTTCCAAGGACCGGCCATTTTTGACCAGATAGGCCACGCTTAAGGCCTGGTTGCTGAAGCTCATATCCATGACAGCGCTGGGGTGGCCTTCGGCAGCAGCTAAGTTCACAAGCCTGCCTTCGGCTAAGAGGTTTATGCGCCGACCATCAGGCAAGATATATTGGTCAACGTTCGGACGGATTCGGATTTTCTCAACCGCTAACTCTTCAAGGGCTGGGATGTTTATTTCCACATTGAAGTGGCCCGAGTTGGCTAAAATCGCACCATCTTTCATCACCAGGAAATGTTCCCGGTCTATTACGTTTATATCCCCAGTGGAGGTGACGAATATATCGCCAATTTTGGCTGCTTCCCGCATGGGCATTACCCTGTATCCATCCATTAGGGCTTCAAGGGCTCGGAGCGGATTGACCTCGGTTACAATCACGTTGGCTCCCATTCCTCTGGCCCTCATGGCTATACCTCGGCTGCACCATCCATACCCAGCCACCACGAATGTTTTACCAGCCAGTAGGACATTGGTGGCTCTAAGGATTCCATCAATCGTGGATTGGCCTGTCCCGTAGCGGTTGTCAAAGAGGTATTTGGTCAGGGCATCGTTTACGGCGATTATCGGGTAGCGAAGAGCTCCATCCCTGGCCATGGCTTTAAGCCTTATCACCCCAGTAGTTGTCTCCTCCGTCCCGCCGATTACCCCTTCCAGTAGTTCCGTCCGTTCCTTGTGTAGGGTTGAGACAAGGTCGGCGCCATCATCAATCGTGATGTGAGGGCGATGCTCAAGGGCAGCATAGATGTGGCGGTAATAAGTTTCCCTGTCCTCTCCCCTTATGGCAAAGACAGGGATGCCCTCTTCCACGAGGTAAGCAGCCACTTCGTCCTGGGTGGAAAGGGGGTTTGAGGCGCAAAGGACCAGGTCCGCACCGCCGGCTTTGAGGGTGAGGGCCAAATTGGCAGTCTCGCTGGTTATGTGTAAGCAGGCGGAGATTCGGATGCCTTGGAGCGGTTTCTCTTTGGCGAAGCGTTCCCTTATGAGTTTAAGGACGGGCATTTCCTGGGCTGCCCATTCG
>CAZPWR010000489.1:0-9037 GCA_964590555.1 uncultured Anaerolineae bacterium
GGCTGCTCAGGACAAGGCCAAGGAATTAGAGTATGAGCTTTTTGTCCGGCTGCGCAGGGAAGTGGCCTCAAAGATAGACCGCCTCCAGCAAGCAGGCCGGATATTGGCCCAGTTGGACGTCCTTTGCTCCTTGGCTGAAGCTGCTGCCCGCTACGGGTACACCAAGCCAATCGTGGATGAAAGCACTACCATAAGCATAAGGGATGGCCGCCATCCAGTAGTGGAAAGGATGATGCCCGAAGGGGAGCCTTTTGTCCCGAACGATGCCTTCTTGGAAGGGGATGGGGATAGGCTCCTTGTGATAACCGGCCCCAACATGAGCGGGAAAAGTGTCTACGTGCGCCAGGTAGCCCTAATCGCCTTGATGGCCCAGATAGGAAGCTTTGTCCCAGCCAGGGAAGCCCGCATCGGCCTTGTGGACAAAATCTTCACCCGCATCGGCGCTACCGACGAAATCGCCAGAGGACGCTCCACATTCTTAGTAGAAATGGAGGAAACAGCTCACATCCTCCACAATGCCACCCCAAGAAGCCTCATAATCTTGGACGAAGTAGGCCGTGGAACCAGCACTTACGACGGGATGAGCATAGCCTGGGCCGTAGCCGAATACATCCACGACCGTATAGGAGCACGCACCCTCTTTGCCACCCACTACCACGAGCTCACCGAACTTGAGGAACACTTAGAAGGAGCCAAGAACTACAGCCTTGCCGTAGCCGAAGAGGGCGGGAAAATCATCTTCCTGAGGCGAGTGGTCAGAGGAGGAGCCGAAAAAAGCTACGGGGTCCAAGTGGCCAAGTTAGCTGGCCTGCCCGAAGAGGTGACCGAAAGGGCTATGGAAATTTTGGAAAAAGCCGAGAAAGGCTATGCCCCTCAGCCCTTGACCCTACGAGAAGTCACTCCGAAACCTGATAGCTTGCTTCTACCTACCAATGACCAAGCGGTATGGGAAATAGTGCGGGAAATATTCCGGGTGGACATTGCTAACATGACCCCTGTTCAAGCCCTTGTCTTCCTCAACGAACTGCAGCGCAAACTCAAGGGCGATTACAAAGTATAACACTTCCTTTTTCCCATTTTACCCCGAACACAGGCCCTTCCAAGCCCGTGAGCAAGCGCAGAATCCTCCTGAACTTTTCCGGCTCTCCCGAAGTGAAAAAGGAGTAGCGGCCTTTCGCCCCTTCCTCCCTCAAAAGCCCATTGCTTTCCAGAACCCTCTTCACTTGGCGGGCTACAGCCTCAGAGGGGTCAATTATCTTCACGCTTGGGCCAACCACTTTCTCCATGGTTTCTCGGAGGAATGGGTAATGGGTGCAGCCCAGGACCAAGACATCTACCCCCTTATCAAGCAGAGGCTCAAGGTGCTCTTTTACCTTCTCCTCTGCTTCCTTGCCGTTTAGAAGCCCTTCTTCTACCATCTCCACTAAGCCAGGGCAAGCTTTGGTGTAAATCTCAACCCCTTGCCCGAACCTTTCCACGAGCCGGTGGAAAAGGAGGCCTTGGAAAGTGGCTTTGGTAGCTATAACCCCAACCTTCCTGGTTCTTGTAAGGCTTACGGCTGGCTTAACGGCCGGCTCCATCCCCACTATGGGGATAGGGAAGCGCTCTCGGAGGCTGTAGAGGGCAGCGGCGGAAGCCGTGTTGCACGCCACCACCACGACTTTGGCCCCTTCCTTTATCAAAAATTCGGTTATGCCTTCGGAGAAAGCCCTGACTTCTTCCAGTGAGCGCTCGCCGTAGGGAAGATTGGCGGAGTCGGCAAAGTAGAGGATATCTTCGGAAGGCAAAAGGCGAGCAACCTCCCGCCAAACCGAAAGCCCTCCCACTCCTGAATCAAATATGCCGATGGGGTTTTCTTTGGAAAGCAAAGGCTACCTCCTTATCCCAATTTAGCCTTAAGTTTAACCGGTTTTGCCCGAAAAACCAAAAAGCCTCAGGCTACCCTAAAAAGCAACCCCTAACGTAGGGCTTTCCAGTTTTATGGCGGGATAGTCGCCTTTGGCCGCAGGATAAAGCGGAAATCGTAGGACCGACCGGAGCGAAGCTTGCAGATTTGCCCACGGCTGAAAAACCCGAAAGCCTTACCACTAACGGTATATTTTTGACAAAGGCCATAAATGGTGATATAATTCACAAGCCTTTCAAGGAGAATTAAGCGTGAGGAGGAGCCTATGCCAACAATGGTTTTGGGAAAAGAGGGGGTTTACCCCTTCGTGGAAAACCTCCTTAAAGATTATCAAGTCATTGGCCCACGCAGAAAGGACGGGTTCTACATCTTTGAGCCTATAAGCAAGCCCGAAGAACTCGTCCTTGAATACCCTATCGCCCTTTATCCTCCCAGGAAGTTCTTCCTTCCAGCAAAAGAGCCAGTTTTGCGTTTCCGACTTGGAGAAAAGCCTGAGGTAGAGCCCGTAGTAGAGCCTTCTCCGCCCAAAGTTCTTTTCGGTTTACACCCGTGTGACCTTCACTCTACTCGCCTTTTGGATGCGGCTTTCCTCAAAGAAAACCCGGATACAAGCTATGAAGCTCGCCGCCGCGATGCTTTGTTTGTGGGCATAGATTGCCTTGCCCCTTGCGATGAGTACGCCTTTTGCAAAGACATGGGAACCTTGGATCCCCAAGGCTACTATGACCTCTTCTTAACCGACTTAGGGGAAGCCTACGCAGTGGAAATCGGCAGTGGGCGTGGGGAAGAGCATTTGAGGAAGTACTCAGCAGCTCGTGAAGCTACCAGGGCCGAACTGAGTAAGCTTGAGGAAGTGCGAAAGGAGCGGGATAGAAATTTCCCCTCCAGGCTGAAGTTTGACGCTTCAAAACTGCCAGAAATCCTCTGGAGCCGTTTTAACTCCCCCTATTGGGGAGCGCTGGCCAAAAGGTGTATGGGGTGCGGCTCTTGCACCTTGGTATGCTCCACTTGCTATTGCCATGACGTTTTTGACCGAGTTGAACTCAACCTTAAGGAAGGAGAAAGAGTAAGGGTCTGGGACTCATGTCTGTTGGAAGAATTTGCCAAAGTGGCAGGGGGGCTCAATTTTAGGCCTTCCCTGGAGCAACGTCTGCGCCACCGCTTCTACCGGAAGGGCAAGTATCTGTGGGACCTATTCGGCCTTTTGGGTTGCGTGGGCTGTGGTCGGTGCACCAGGCATTGCCTGGCCAAAATTAACCCAATAGAAGTTTTCAACGACATTTACCAGGAATACAGTCAGGCTTAAAGGGGAGGAAAGGGCCATGAGCAACGCTCACCTTCTTTTGCCTCGCCTTGCGCGGATTTTGGAAATCAAAGAATTAACACCCAGGGAGAAGCTCTTCACCCTTCAGTTTGAAGATGGCAAACCCTTGGGCCATAACCCCGGACAATTCGTAGAGGTATCAGTCTTCGGAGTAGGGGAGTGCCCGATAAGCGTTTGCTCTTCCCCCACGCGAGGGGATTACTTCCAGCTTTGCGTAAGAGCGGTTGGTCTGGTTACCAATGCCTTGCACGGCCTTAAGCCTGGAAGCTTGGTGGGAATAAGAGGCCCTTACGGCAAAGGCTTCCCATTGGAAGTCATGAAAGGCCAAGACGTCCTGATAGCGGCCGGAGGCCTTGGAATGGCTCCACTCCGCTCCTTGGCTCAATACATCAAAGACAGACGCGATGAATTCGGAAAAGTCACCGTGCTTTACGGAGCCAAAGAACCAGGGGAATTGCTTTTCAAAGATGAGCTGGACGAAATTCAAAGCGTTGGAGAATGCTTTCTCACCGTGGATAGGGCGGATGAAAACTGGAAGGGCCATGTTGGAGTTATAACCACCCTTTGCCCTCAAGTAAGCGTTGACCCTACCTGTACCATCGCTGTTACTGTTGGCCCTCCGATAATGTATCGCTTCATCCTACAGGAATTCAAGAAGATGGGAATTCCGGATGACCGAATCTACCTCTCCTTGGAAAGAAGGATGAAGTGCGGAGTTGGAAAGTGCGGTCATTGCCAAATAAACGGCATTTACGTATGCCGTGAAGGGCCCGTTTTCAGCTATGCCCAAATTAAAGATTTACCCGAAGCTCTTTAACTGGAGGTAAACTCATGAAGCCTAAAGTCGCTATTTTTGAATTCGGATGCTGCGAAGGGTGCCAACTCCAGATACCAAACTTGGAGGAAAAGCTTTTGGAGCTCTTGGAACACATAGAGCTTGTATCCTGGAGGGAGGGAAGCAGTGCCCACAGCGAAGGCCCTTACGACATAACCTTTGTGGAGGGGTCCATAACCAGGGAAGAAGAGAAAGACCGATTGCGCCAAATAAGGGAAAAATCCCGAATCCTTATAGCCCTTGGAGCTTGTGCTCATCTTGGCGGAGTAAACGCCATTAAAAATTCCATGGATCAAGACGAGGTCCGCCGCTACGTCTATGGGGATAAAGCTGATTGGTTCCCCTCCATACCTGCCATGCCTCTGAGCGCAGTTGTGCCGGTGGATTACGTTGTTCCGGGTTGCCCAATTGACAAGGAGGAATTCCTTGACATAATAAAAGCTTTGCTTATGGGCAAAACGCCGGTTTTGCCTAACTATCCAGTCTGTGTGGAATGCAAGAGGGCTGAAAACATCTGCGTGTATGAAAAGGGCCTTACCTGCCTTGGGCCTATCACCAGAGCGGGGTGCAATGCACGCTGCCCTTCTTTTGGGAACCGATGCATAGGATGCCGAGGCCTTGTAGATAGTCCTAATATCAATGCCCACAAAGAGGTAATGGCCCGCTATGGCCTATGCACTGAGGATATAATCAACCAATACAGAATGTTCTGGGGTTACGCGGAGGTGGTGAAATGAGTGGCATTGATATACATGTGCACCATGTCTCAAGGGTAGAAGGCCACGGCAACATCGTGGTCAAGGTGGAGGACAACCAGGTCAAAGAGACGCGGTGGGAAATTCCCGAAGCCCCACGCTTCTTTGAGGCCATGGTCAGGGGCAAACACTACAGCGATGTGGTCTTCATCATTTCCCGAATATGCGGGATATGCGGCATAGGCCACACTTTTTCCGCCATCCAGGCCTTAGAGAAGGCTCTGGGCTTTGAACCCTCGGAACAGACCCTGCTTCTCCGCAAGCTCCTCCTTCACGGTGAAACCATTCAAAGCCATACTCTGCACTTCGGTTACCTTGCTCTTCCTGATTTCTTCGGTGCCCCTAATATCATCCCATTGGCTCAGAGTCATCGTGAACAGGTGTTGGCCATAATACGCCTTCACCGGCTGGCTAATGAGCTGTGCGACCTCATAGGCGGGCGCACAACTCATCCAATCACTACTATAGTAGGGGGGTGGACTAGGCTTCCGACCCCAGAAGAGCTCAAGGAGCTACGTCGTCGTCTTACAGAAGCCATAGCTGACGTTAGGGCTGTGGTTAAGCTATTTGCCTCTCTGGAGATACCCGACTTTAAGCGGGAAACTGAATACATAGCTCTCAAGAAGCCTGATGAGTATGCCTTCTACGATGGGGAAATTGCCTCTACTGATGAGCAACACACAACCCCTCTCTCCCGCTATCAAGAAAAAATCCACGAGTTCATAGTGCCTTACTCCACAGCTAAAAGAGCTCGCTCCAACCGCGAGTCCTACATGGTAGGAGCTCTGGCTCGCTTTAACATAAACTATGAAAAACTCATGCCCCTCGGTCAAGAAGCTGCGGACATGATGGGCCTAAAGCCTATTTGTTACAACTCCTTCATGAACAACATAGCTCAAGTAGTAGAAGTTGCCCATGCCATTGAAGATTCCATCCGTATCATTGACACACTTCTTGCAAGGGGGCTTAGGGAGGAGAAGGTACAGATAAAGCCCAGGGCCGGAAGAGGCGTGGGCGGTGTAGAAGTACCCAGAGGCCTCCTCATCCACGATTACACACTGGATGAGCAAGGGCGAGTTGTGGATTCTAACATGATAATCCCGACTAACCAAAACCATCAGAACATTGAAGAGGATTTGAAAGCGTTCCTCCCACAACTTTTGGGTAAGTCCAAAGAAGAGATAACCTTGGGGCTGGAAATGCTGGTGCGAGCTTATGATCCTTGCATCTCTTGTTCTACACATTTCCTTAAGGTAGAGTGGAAGTGAAGGGGAAAACCCTGCTTTTGGGCCTTGGGAACGATTTTATGGGCGATGACGCAGTCGGAGCAGCAGTAGCTAAAATCATTGAAAAGAGGGGGTTGCCACCCACTGTTGACCTTTTAGAAGGGAGCATAGACGGCTTTACCCTTTTAGGTCTTATGCCAAAGTACGAAAAGGTCATAGTGGTGGATGCTGCCGATATGGGCCTTGAGCCGGGCGAATGGAGGGTTTTTGATGCTAAGCCGGAGCTTCTGGGCAAAAATTTCAGAACACTTACACACTTTTTCAGCTTAGGAGAAGCACTGGAATTGGCTGAAAGGCTCGGCCTTAAACTGCCCCCAATTAAAATTTACGCAATCCAGCCGAAGTTCATAGGGTTTACAGGCAAACTGCGCCTTAGTGGCTCCGTTGCCAAAGCAGCCCGAGCCGTAATAGCGTCGCTACAGAGCGAATTATGTTAGGCCCCCTCCTCAAACGGCGGGGGTGGCTTTAAAGGCCATCCCCGCTTTTTTCTAACAGAACTCTAACTTTCCTCTTATGCCCCTCTAATGCTGCTTCGCTAAGAAATAGGCGGAAACTCTCAGGAAAGGAGGTGATGGCTATGGCCGAGCTGGTCAAGTGGGAACCTTTCAGGGAGTTGATCTCGCTGCGGGAGGCGATGGACCGCCTTCTGGAGGAAAGCTTCGTAAGGCCTTTCGGGTTGCTGGGGCCATCTCGCTTTGAAACCTTCGCCCTGGACATGTACGAGACCGAAAACGACCTGGTCGTCAAGGCCTCGCTGCCGGGTGTGAAGCCTGAGGATATTGACGTCAGTGTCAGTGGCGACCTTCTCACCATCAAGGCCGAAGTAAAGGAGGAGAAAGAGGTTAAAGAGGAGAACTACTTCCGGCGCGAGCGCCGCTTCGGAACCTTCTGCCGGTCCGTCACCCTCCCCATTGAGGTAGAGGTTGATAAGGCCAAGGCCGAATATGAAAACGGTGTTCTCACCCTCACTTTCCCGAAGGCCGAGGCCGTAAAGCCTAAGGTTATAAAAGTAAAGGCTAAGAAATAAAAAAAGCGTGGGGCGGATTGTTCCGCCCCCACAATTACCAAAGAAAGGAGGTGATTGCTATGGCTACCAGGTGGGATCCTTGGGAGGAGTTCATGAGCCTTAAGGAGGCTATGGACAGGCTCTTGGAGGAAAGCTTCGTCCTTCCAAGGCCTTACCTCAGGGAGAGGCTCTACCGGCTTCCTGTGGACGTTTACACCACCGCTGACGCTGTTGTGATCAACGCCCCTATGGCCGGGGTCAAGCCTGAGGATGTGGATATCACCATTGAGGGCGATACCGTGACCATCAAAGGTGAGGTTAAGCCACCGGCCGAGAACGTGGATTACATCATCCAGGAGCGTCGCTACGGGCCCTTCTCCCGGACCATAAGGCTCAACATCCCGGTGGAGCCGGACAAGGCCGAGGCCAACTTTGAGAATGGCCTCCTTGTAATCACCATCCCCAAGGCAGAAGCAATCAAGCCCAAGACCATAAAAGTGGTGAAGAAGTAAATAACGCTTTGGCTCTCGGTAAGTCTTACGGGCTTACCGGGGGCCATTTTGCTTTATAAGGCGGGAGGGATTAAAATTTTAAAGAAATTCTATGAGACGGAGGTGATGGCTATGCCCATCTACGAATACGAGTGCTTGGATTGTGGAATCCACTTTGAGCGTGTGCAGCGTTTTTCCGACCCACCGGTGGAGGAATGTCCGAATGGCCATCGCCACGTCCGGCGGGTATTTCATGTCCCGGGCATAATCTTTAAGGGCTCGGGCTTTTACACCACTGATTATGCTCGGAAGAGCAGCAATAGCAACGGTAAGAAGGAAGGGGGAGGGGAGGAAAAGGAGTAAAGCAAAGCCTCTTTTGCCCCTGATAAATTTCACCGCAAGAGACGCGGGGTAAAGAAACTCTGCGTCTTTTGCGTTCTCTGCGGTTCAAAGCCGGCCGCAGATGCTTCCCAACACTGGGAAGGGGAATTACTGCCACGGAGGAGAGCTCTTTTATCCGTTGGTTTTTGGGGGCACATCCCCCAGACCCCCTAATCCCCTTATGAGGGTGAAAGGGGGTGGGACTCCGCACCCTGGGCCCCTGATTTTGCCCACCCCCGTTAGCTGAGGGTTCGTCAGGGTTTTGGGTCCCACTCCTGGCAGGCTTACAGGAGGTAACTGCTCGCCCCCTTTTTACCTCCTCGCAAGGGGCACGGCCTAAAGAGGCTGATTTCAATTGGCGTAAGAGGGCGGGTTAAATCATCTCCACGGCCATCGCTACCGCTTCGCCTCCTCCAAGGCAGAGGGAAACTATGCCTTTCTTGAGGCCGCGGTCCTTGAGGGCATAGAGGAGTGTGACAAGGCAACGAGCCCCGCTTGCCCCAATGGGGTGGCCAAGGGCTATAGCTCCCCCGTTGACATTAACCTTGGCCCAATCCCAGCCATCTTCAGCCAAGGCCTTGCCATCAGCTAAGACTTGCGCGGCAAAAGCTTCGTTTAGCTCAATGAGGTCGTAATCAGCAAGGGTAGTTCCGGTTTTCTTCAAAAGTCTGCGGATGGCGTGCACCGGCGCTATGAACAGCCATTTCGGTTCTACGGCAGCATAGGTGTAATCCACTATCCTGGCCAGAGGTTTTATCCCCAGCTCCTCGGCTTTCCTGCGGCTCATTACTACTACCGCAGCCGCTCCGTCAGTTATGCCTGGGGAATTTCCAGCCGTTACTATCCCATCGGGCTTGAAGGCGGGCTTAAGTTGAGCGAGCTTCTCCAAGGATGTATCCCGGCGTGGATTCTCATCGGTGTCAAAGATTATAGGTGGGCCTTTGGGCTGCGTGATTTCTAGCGGGACAATCTCCTCTCGGAATTTCCCCGCATCTATAGCAGCTATGGCTTTCATGTGGCTTTCGTAGGCATAGCGGTCAAGTTCTTCCCTGG
>CAZPWR010000490.1:0-4404 GCA_964590555.1 uncultured Anaerolineae bacterium
CAGATTGTGGCCGCAGTGCGGGCAAAGTCCGGCGCAATCGGGTTTGCAAAGTGGTTTCATTGGGATGTTGAGGATAATGTATTGGCGTATGACTTCAGTGAGGTCCAAGGTGTGAGAGGAATCAATGAGGTTGCTTTCTTCTACTTCTACTGGGTCCCAAGATAGGTGTGCGCCTGTTTCTACGTCTATTGTGGCCTTGAATTCTTCTTTGAACTCAAACTCAATAGTCTCCACCACAGGTTCCAGGCAACGGCTGCAGTAGAGGTTAAGTGGTAGCTGGAATGTTCCCGTTACCAGGATGTTGTGGCGGCCGGCGTGCAAAAGTATGACCTTGCCTTTAAGGGGGCCAGCTGGACTGAAACTTTCATCCAGCCCTTCCACCGATTCGCAAATTTCGTGCTCTCGGAAGGCCCCCGTAGGCTCTTTCAAAAGCTGAGCCACGTTAAAGGTAAGCAATTTTGCCCCTCCTCTTTAAGTGTCCAAATTATATTACAGCTATGTGGGCCTGTCAAAAATGCGTTAACTCAAAATTTTGGCAGCGATATAGTCAAGCTGATTGTAGTGTTTTGCCCACCCTCGTTTGCTCAGGGTTTGCCAAAGCTTTGGGTCCCACTCGTGGCAGGTTTGCCGGGGTGGGCTACTCGCCCCTAATTTTGAAGTTTTTTGGGGGGACATCCCCCAAGCCCACCGGGAAGATGCTCTGCCCCCTCCACCTCCATTTTCCCACCCTCGTTAGCTGAGGGTTCGCCAGCTTTTTGGGTCCCACTCGTGGCGGGTTTGCCAGGATGGGCTACTTGCTCCTTTTTAAGGTTTCGTGGGTATGAAATCCTAACGACCCTCCGGGAAGAAGTTCTGCTCCCTCCATCTTCAATTCAAGGTTTTGCGAGAGCACATCAATAGCACTCACTGCCAAATGACTTCTACCCCCTGCTCTTTTACCTACCCCTTATGCTGAGGGTCTACCAACGTTTTCGGCCTCACTTGTGCGGGGTTACAGGACTTGGCTACGAATTCATGCATTGGTGTGGCCTAAAGTTTCCGTTTTGTTCCTTTCCAGGGTATAATTGTTTCCAACAGAGAACCCTCAAGGAGGGAAAAGCATGGAGAAGCTTGGACCAGAAAGGCTGCGCAAGATATGTCCCATTGAAGCTATCCCTTGTGCTTCTTCATCGGAGCTGCAACCACCCGCAGAAATAATTGGCCAAGAAAGGGCGATGAAGGCCCTCACTTTCGGCTTGGATATGGATAAGAAAGGGTTCAATATCTACGTGGCTGGGCTCCCAGGGACCGGACGAACCACGGCCGTAATGAGCTTTTTGGAGAAGGTGGCAGCCCAGAAGCCTACTCCACCCGATTGGTGCTACGTCTATAATTTTAAAGACCCATATCGGCCAAGGGCTCTGCGCCTCCCATCAGGCAAGGGCAAACTCTTCAAGAAGCAGATGAGTGAGTTCATTGAAGCTGCTCGGCGCGAAATCCCCGCCGCCTTTGAAAGCGAGGAATACGCTTCCCGCCGCGAGGCTTTGGAGGCCGAATTCAACGCCCGCCGCCAGGAACTATTTAACCTACTGAACCGCAAAGCGCGGGAGCAGGGCTTCCTCCTCCAATCTTCTCCGGCCGGCATCTTCATAATCCCGACCAAGGATGGCCAGCCTCTAAGCCAAGAGGCCTTTGAAAGTTTGCCAGAAGAGGAGAAAGCCCAAATCCTCCAGAAGAGAAGCGCCTTGGAGGCCGAGCTGAGGGAAGCCTTCCGAGAAGTGCGCCGCATGGAAAGGTCGTTCCAGGACCGCCTTAAGGAGCTGGATAAATCGCTGGTGGAAAACGTCATTAACCGCTACTTGGAGGAGCTACTGGAATCTTACCAAGAGTATCCAGGGGTAAAAGAGTATTTGGAGGAAGTCCGGGACGACATCTACGATAACCTTGACCAGTTCCGGCAGCCGCAGGAGAAGGTTCCGCCTGAGGTTAGGGAAAGGCTTTGGCGCCGCTACGAAGTCAATGTTCTTGTGGATAACAGCGAGCTCAAGGGTGCTCCGGTGGTTATGGAACTTAATCCAACCTACCCCAACCTCATAGGTCGGATTGAGAAAGAGGCCGTCTTCGGAGCCTTGCTAACCGATTTCACCCTCATAAAAGCGGGGGCTTTGCACAGGGCCAACGGTGGCTATTTGGTCATCCAGGCTGAGGACCTCCTCCGCAATCCGTTCGCTTGGGAGGGCCTTAAGCTTGCCCTGGCCAACGGCAAAATCATCATAGAGGAGGTTGGGGAAAAATTCGGCTTCATGACCACAAGAGGCCTTCAGCCTGAGCCTATACCACTGGACATAAAAGTAATCCTCATCGGTACCCCTTACCTCTACTACCTCCTCTACAACTTGGACGAGCAATTCAAGGAGCTTTTCAAGGTCAAGGCCGATTTTGATACCCAGATGGACCGAAGCACTGAGAACATCCATGCTTACTGCGCTTTCATCAGCGGAGTGGTTGGTCGGGAAAACCTTCTCCCCTTTGACGCCACAGGGATGGCCAAGATAGTGGAGTTTGGCTCAAGGTTGGCTGGGGATCAGGAGAAGCTTTCCACACGTTTTGCCGAGATAGCCGATATCATCCGAGAGGCCAATTTCTGGGCTGAAAAAGAAGGCTCCCCGTATGTCAGGGCCGAGCATGTACAAAAAGCTTTGGATGAAAGGGTTTACCGGTCCAACCTAATCCAGGAGCGGGTACGGGAAATGATTGAAAAGGGCGTTATTCTGATTGACACCGAGGGGGAGAAGGTTGGCCAGATAAATGGCCTTTCGGTGGTAAACCTTGGGGATTTTGCCTTCGGCAAGCCGACCCGCATAACGGCCTCTATCGGGGTTGGTAAAGAAGGGATTGTGGATATTGAGAGGGAGACGAAGCTCGGTGGCCCCATCCACACCAAAGGGGTCCTTATCTTGACCGGCTACTTGCTCAATAAATACGCTCAGGATAAGCCCTTGACTTTAGCTGCAAGGCTTGTCTTTGAGCAGAGTTACGAAGGGGTTGAAGGCGACAGCGCTTCCGCGGCTGAGGTTTTTGCCCTTCTTTCGGCCCTTTCAGGCCTGCCTTTGAAGCAGGGGATAGCGGTGACCGGTTCCCTCAACCAGAAGGGAGAGATTCAGGCCATCGGAGGGGTTAACGAGAAGATTGAGGGCTTCTTTGAGGTTTGCAAGGCGAAAGGGCTAAACGGTCAGCAAGGGGTGATAATCCCTAAAGCCAATGTCCGCAACCTTATGCTTAAGGAAGAAATAGTGGAGGCAGTAAAGGAAGGCAAGTTCCACATCTGGGCAATTGAAAGCGTGGACGAAGGCATTGAGATACTTACTGGGGTTAGGGCTGGAGAAAGGCGGGAGGATGGGACTTTTGAGGAGGGCACGGTAAATTACTTGGTGGACAAGAAGCTTAGGGAGCTATCCAAAAGCCTTGAAAGCAAGGAGGAGAAATGAAGAGGGCATTGACCATAGCCGGCTCTGATTCCGGAGGCGGGGCTGGAATCCAGGCCGACCTCAAGACTTTCTCGGCCTTAGGGGTTTATGGGATGAGCGTCCTCACGGCCCTCACGGCGCAGAACACCATCGGGGTCCAAGCGGTCTTTGAGCTTCCTCCCTCGTTCGTCGCCCAGCAGATAGACTCAGTGGTGACAGATATAGGGGTTGATGCGGTTAAGACTGGCATGCTGGCTAACTCCGAAATCATCCACGTGGTGGCGGAGAAGGTAAAGGAATATCGTCTGCCGAACCTTGTAGTGGACCCAGTGATGAGGGCTAAAAGCGGCGACCCCCTCCTGAGGCCAGAGGCGCAAGAAGCCCTGGTGAAAGAGCTTCTGCCTTTGGCTTTGGTGGTTACCCCAAACCTCCCCGAAGCCGAAGCGCTTGTTGGTTTTCCGGTCAAGACATTGGAGGATATGCGCCAAGCAGCCATGGCTATCCATGCTATGGGGCCGGCATGGGTTGTGGTGAAAGGTGGGCACTTGGAAGGCGATGTCAGTATTGACATCCTCTACAATGGCAAGGAGTGGTGGGAGTTCACCGCACCTTACATAAACACTCGCAATACTCATGGCACAGGCTGCACTTTTGCCTCAGCCATTGCGGCATGGCTTGCCCGCGGGGCCGATGTTCCGGAGGCAGTTCGGCTGGCGAAGGAGTATTTGACGGAGGCCCTGAAGGCTGGGGCTAAGCTGAACATAGGCCATGGCCATGGCCCTGTCCACCACTTCGCTATCCTCTACCGCAAGATGGGCTGGGAAAGCTGAGCCTTTTTCACGCCGATTAAAATCAGCCTCCTTGGCCTTCGGCCAGAGGGCGGCCCGCGCCGCCCTAAACAGGGGGGGGGGGGGGTGGGGAGCCCTCCCCGGGGGGCCGGGGGGGTCCCCCCCACAAT
>CAZPWR010000491.1:0-2519 GCA_964590555.1 uncultured Anaerolineae bacterium
GTAAGAAGAGCCGAGCCACCACAAAGCTAAGCATATCCAAAGCCAGTAGTGGCCACGCAGGAAAGCAAGGCCAACAATAGCCAAGGTTACAAAAGCCCAGATGAGGGATAAAGTCCAGTGGCCTTCCAAAAAGTAAGCAAGGCCAGGGATTAAGGAAAGTAAAGCCTTAACCGCCGATGCGTTCCGCTTCCTGCCCATAAATCTCCTTGAAACGACGGTCATCTATCTCTTCGGGTCGGCCTTCAAAGACCTTGAAGCCATCTTTCAAGCCGATTACTTTGGTAGCATAACGGTGGACTAAGTCCAAAAAGTGCAAGCTGCAAATGACTGTTACCCCTTCTTTCTTGTTCAGCTCTTCAATATAGCGGAGGATAGAGTGAGCCAGGACTGGGTCCAAGCTGGCTACAGGCTCATCAGCCAATAGGAGGCGAGGTTCCTGCATTAAAGCCCTGGCTATCCCTACCCTTTGCTGTTGCCCTCCGGATAGTTCATCGGCCCTTTTGTAAGCCAAATCGGCAAGGCCTACCCTTTCCAAGGCTTCCATAGCCCTCTTCTTTTCGGCGGGAGGGAAATATCCGAGAAGGGTAAGCCATGGATTGAGGTAACCGAGTCGCCCGGAGAGGACATTGGTGAGAACTGTGGAGCGCTTGACTAAATTGAACTGCTGGAAAATCATCCCGATTTGCCGACGGATGCGCCTCAGCTCCTGAGGAGAAGCCGCTGTTATGTCAATATCGTTCCATATAATCCGACCGGAAGTGGGCTCAACAAGGCGGTTTATGCACCTAAGGAGGGTGCTTTTCCCAGCCCCACTCAAGCCCACAATGGCCACAAATTCGCCGTCTTCCACCCTGAAACTTACATCGTTGAGGGCCCGCGTCCCGTCGGGATAAATCTTAGTTAGATGCTCCACAATCAGAGGCATCTTTTAACCCCTCAAGGAGACTAAGGTTGTAGTTATTAAAAGGGGGTGGGGCATATTTCCGGCCCCACCCCGCAAAGAGCTTACTCTTGAGGCTTCACTAACTCCTCCAGCTTGTAACCGGAGGCGCTGAGCTGAGCCCTGAACTCATCGTAGAAGGAGTCGCTTGTCTCCTGCAAGCCCTCTATCTGGTAGACAGTCTTGAGAGCTAAGGCTCCTTCTTCGGATTGGGCTATCTCCAGCAAGGCCTTCTTAATCTTCTCCTTGAGGTCTGCAGGCAAATCTTTCACCACGCTTACGGTATCGTTGGGGATTTTGGCGGTGAAGGCCAGTTGGATTACCTTCTCCTTAACATCGGGCAAGTCCTTCTCTACCACGCCCCTGGCATCTACGTAAGTGGCTCCGGCGTCGCAGTCCTTGTTGTAGACGGCCTTGACCACGTTGGGGTGAGAGCCTGCGTTTACAGTCTTAGCGAAGTCTTTATCGGGGTCAAGGCCATTCGCTTTGAGTAGGATGCGAGGCATGAGGTAGCCGGATGTAGAAAGCGGGTCAACCCAGCACATGACTTTGCCCTTGAGGTCGGCAATGGACTTGATTCCGGAGTCTGCCCTTACAATTATCTGGCCTGTGTAGTAAGTCTGCTTGAATCGGACCGTGACCAGGATAACGTCTACGCCGTATTTTTCATGGGCCAAGAGGTAGCTTAAGGTGTTGAGCCATCCGATGTGGGCCTGGCCAGCTCCCATGGCTTCTACAGCGGCAGCATAGCTACTGGCCAAGTTTATCTTGACCTTAAGGCCCAGCTTTTGACTGAGGAGTTCGGCAAGCTTTTCCCCTCCCCTCTTTATCTCTTCCGATTCGCCTGAAGGGACGAAGACCATGACAATTGGGTTCTGCTCACTTCCGAGGGGGGGCTTCTTAGGAGCACAAGCTCCTGCTATTAGGGTTAAAAGAATGGTGAGGCTTAGCACGAGAGCGGCTGCACGCTTCATACGAGCCTCCTTAGCAAGAAATTTAGCCCTGGCAGGCTTTATCGGTATTCTACTACTGTGGGGGTTAAAAGTCAAGTTTAATCCTGCGGAGGGTGTGTCCAGTTTCGTCGGGCCTGTTTTTAATGCTGATTGAAATCAGCCTTTTGGGGCCTTCGGCCCGGGGGGAACCCCCCGTAACCCCCTACGAGGGGGGTAAACCCACGCACGAGTGGGACCCAAAACCTTGGCAAACTCCCAGCAAACGGGGAGGGAAATCCCACATAATCCCCTTACGAGGGGGTAAAGGAGGCCAAAGAGTTGTGAGGGGTGGCCCCACAATTTTGTCGGGCTGGGCCGTCGGCTTTTCCGCTCAGGCGACCCGCGTTCCCGAACGGCTACCGGGGGGAGAGGGCGCTTCCAGCGCCCTGTGCAATCTCAGCCAGGCCGTTTACGGCCTGGCTCGGGTGTGTCCCAGTTTCGTCGGGCCTGTTTTTAATGCTGATTGAAATCAGCCTTTTAGGGCCTTCGGCCCAAGGTCGGCCTTCGCCGACCTTAATCAAAACGGGGGGAACCGCCCGTAACCCCCTACGATGGGGGTAAACCCACGCACGAGTGGGGCCCAAAAC
>CAZPWR010000492.1:0-1602 GCA_964590555.1 uncultured Anaerolineae bacterium
GATAGCGGAAGAGGGGCTGCAGCCTCTCACATTGGAGGAAGTGCGAGGATATTACCGGCAGGATGCTTGGATTTGGCGGACCTACTTGGCCTTCCGCAAAGTGGACCGCACTTTGCACCGCCTTATGGGGCGGGCGTATCCGTACATTTTGCCAAGGGCAATTAAACGGTGAGGCTTGAACTGGAGCCTTAGGCTGGGCGTTCTCTGGGGTTGCGCATTAGGGCTTTGCACAAGCCCGTGGAGCATCTACTTACTTTTTGCGCCGACTAAAGTCGGCCCCTTTAGGCCTTCGGGCAGAGGTCGGCCTCCGCCGACTCCCATCCCCCTAATCCCCATGCGAGGGGGTAAAAATGGGAGGGCGGATAGCCCACCTTAGCAGCCCGCTTACGAGTGGGACCCAAAACCCTGGCAAACCTTCCACAAACGGGGGTGGGAGCTCCTACAACCTTCCTGCCAGGGAATATTGTTGCCCTGCGCTCTTAGCCTTATCCTGCGGCCGAAAGCAACCATTCCGCTGGAAACCTGGAAATCCCTGGCCCTGCCCCCGATACGCTCAGACATACAGATTGTTGAAATACTCCACCAGCAAGGCATCCGCCAAATGGTCGGGCAGAAGGTCCAGAAATTCGTTGATTAGAGCCAGCTCTGCGGGCAATTCCGTCCCCTTAATACCAGCTGCCTCCATCAATTGCCGGAAGACCTCCAGCGGGTTGGGGCTTTGGAGCACCCAGGCGACCATGGCCCGGATGCTCTCCGTATCAACGGGCGTGGCTCGCTTCACCTCCTCCACCGCTTCCCGCAAATCTTGGAGTAGTGCATCCACCTGGTGTGCGTTCCCGTAGTTCACCGAGATGTGCAGGCTGCGCGGGGTGAACGGGGTAGAGGGTTGGGGCTGGATGTACCAGCCCCGTCGGGCCATTGCGTCGGCCAGTTGGAAGATGTTGATTTGGTCAGACGTGAAGGAAAAGAGGCACATAGCCGGTTCGCCCAGAACCCGCAGTTCCGTAATCTCATTAATGCCCCAGATGAGCCGCTGCGTTGCCTCGTGCACTGTACGGACGATGTGCATGAAGCCCTCTTCGCCCAGGTAGTTCAAAACTGCCCAGGCCCCAGCGATTGGCCCACCCGATTTGCTGCTCAGGATAGTGGTGTTTATGAAAGCATAGCCAGTGGTCTCGGCGCAGGCAAACAGCTGGTAACGGCGTAACTCCTTGTTGCGGTAGAGTATAGTGGAAGCCCCCTTGGCAGCATAGCCATACTTATGTATGTCGGCGGAGATGGAGGTGACGCCCGGCACCGCGAAGTCAAAATCGGGGACGGGATAACCCATTTTGCGCAGGAAGGGTAGGTAGAACCCGCCTACGCACGCATCCACGTGGAAGAGCAACCCCTTCTCCTGAGCCAGCTCCCCGATTTCGGCGATTGGGTCTATCACCCCCTGCGACCAGTTAGGAGCCGAAGCGACCAGGAGGATAGTGTTGGGGGTGATGGCAGCCCGCATCGCTTCAGGGTCTACCTGGAACGTCCGGGGGTCGGGCCCTACAACCACGGGGCGGACTCCCCGGGCGGGGGCGGGCGTGTGCGAGGTGGTGGGGGCAGAGA
>CAZPWR010000493.1:0-2779 GCA_964590555.1 uncultured Anaerolineae bacterium
AGAAATTTGTGTCTATCAGCACGACTCGGAGGGTATTAGGTATGGGCTCGCCTTGAGCGTCTCGCTCGCTCTCCACGTATTCCAGCGCACTGTCCAAAGTGATGGCAGCCAGAATCATTCCCGCAGTCAGGGGCTTCAGGCCGCCAGTGATGTCAGCGATGACTTCTTCCGGCTTCAGGCCTACCCGGACTGCTTCGTGTTCAAAAATATCCCGCACAGCCTTGTAGGCGGCCCCTGCTTCTAATTTGTCAATGTAAACGGGATGAATTTGGGTCTGCAGCTCCTCATCTCCCAGCTGCTGGAGAAGTTGGCTATATGCTTTCCGTACCGGTTCCACATCCTGCATCACTAACCAGCAATGGGATGCCCCGCCTCCCTTTTGGTGGTGCTTCAGGGCGAACAGCAAATGGTCAAACCGGCCTGGCCCAAAGAGCCAGATGATGCCAGCATGAGGGGGGGCCAGCCGCTTCTCATCCACAATAACATGCATGGTGCGAGCACGCCGTCGGTCGCGCTGGTAAAGCCAATAAGCTGCGCCTGTCATCAGTAGAGCAGCTAAGGCAGGCCGCAATACGGCCGTAAAAGAACCAGAACCCGTCAGCAAATCGTAGACAATCTGGGCTACAGTGTTTGCCACGATTAGCCCCAGGATGAAGGTGGCTAACAGTTCCGGCGTGGGCTCAGTGCTCTGTAAGAAGGCCACCAGAAAGTCAATGAGGCCCTTTTGCCTTCTCATTTCCTCTGCCCCCTTGCTCGGTCTCGCACAGCCTGCAAGTTTATTAATTCAGCCACTTCAAAGCGAGGGGGGATGGAGTTAGGGACAGGGCGAAGTCGGACGATGGTGGGGAAGTAGCCCATGCGTCCGTGCAGTTCAGCCAAGAGGGTGACGGCGATGAAGTTTAGAGAAGGTGGGTTTATGAGGATGGGCAGGGTCTGCCATTCCTTTGAGGAAAGCCCTACTTTCTCTACAAGTTCCGTCACTTGCGGAGCGAACGGTTTCTCATGGTCCAGTTGGGTCGGCACTTCTATGACCCGCTCCACTTTCTGGCCCGAAAGAGCCTCTATCTGGGCCAACTGCTCCTCGGTGAGTGGGTGGGAAAAGTTGAGTATAACCATAGGGCCTCCTTAACCCGCTAAGACTTTAATCACCTCTGACCGAAGGCGCTCTTTATCTTCAGGGGACAGGAAAGGATGGTCTTCAGTGAATGAAGGCAATTCAATGACGGTGATGCGCCAGGCGTTGGCCAACTCGCGGAGGTTGGTCAGACTTTCATCCCAATGTTGGTTTATGGCCAGGATTTTATGAGTGTATGTGCCTAAGTACCGTTGCTCGCACGCAGCATTCAATTGGTCCAAGCCCACTTTACTCCTTGCCCTACTGCCTGTCTTGGCTTGTATCACGCCCACCTGGTTCTCCTTCCGCACAACCAAGTCCACTTCCAGTGCTCCAGCCAAAGTGGCCCCTACCATCACTTCATCCACCACTCCCGCCAAGGCTTTGCCGATTTCTTCCTCAAAGTTGTGCCTGGGCCTGGTGACGTTATAATCCCCCACATGAGCTTTCAGATAATCGCCAATGGTGATCACGCCTGGCAGGGTTTCCTTGTGCTCATATTGAGGTTTCCCTGCCTCGAACCGGTAACGATAGAGGACTGAACGTCTCCCCTCGCTTTGAAGGTAAAAGAAAGGGGCATTGTGTTCTCGGGCCAATTCGTAAGCGGCCAGCACCATCGTCTTAGTGCCTCCGGTCAGGTTGAACTCCAGCTCCATCCCCTCTTTCATTTCCCTGGCGAGGAATCCCTGAAGGTCTCCACGGATTTGGTGAACATCGTAAGGGTCTGTGCAGAGCAGGTGAACTTTAACCTCAGGTTCCAGCAATCTCCGGAGTCGCTGGGCTACCCCCTCTGTCCGGTCAGTATGCACTAACAAAGCTTCATCTGGTGGCTGGTAGCGCAGGGGCAAGAGGTTAGGAATAGGCTGCTCGCCGATTAAGGAAACTATCATCTTCCCCATGTTTTCCTCCTTTCTCGCCAGAAGCCTTGCCCTTTAGGGTGGAGAAGGCGCTGTTCTTGCCGCTAAGTGGGACTTGCAAGCGAACTTTACCCACCCAGCAGCTCTTTGAAGCGATACGCCGAAAGGCTTCACTCAGTAGGTTAAATGCGTTCTGCCTCAGCTTTTTAGCTAGCGTTCCTCAGGCACAAAGCCTGGAAAGCTATGAAGCCGCTTCCTCCCACTCCACCCATACCCACCCCAGAGGGGCGACAGGACGCTCTTGGATGATGCTGCCATCCAGGGCACGATGAATTTGGACGATAACCCGGCGGCTCTTAGGGAATGGGTCTCCGGGTTGGCGACGCCCCCGCGCAATGCCGTAACCACCCTCCTTAGTAGGCCGCAGGATTCCTTCCAAGAATTTAGGATCAGCCCGCAGCCGGCTGCCGAACGTCTTATCGTCCCATCCGGTGCCCCAGCCCACTTGCAGTAGGAAACCACGGGCGGGAACTCTCAGTTCCCGGTAGAATTGCAGAATCCGCTCCGCATCAGGGACACCGCTAAACCACGCCCGCTCCTCTTCCAGCCGCTGGGCGGTGTGACGGTTAACCACTGCCGGCAAAGCTTGCAGCCAATCTTCCCCCCGCAGCTTAAATTTGTGCCGCTGAGCCCATTCGGAAAAGAGAGCCAGGTCCAGTTTGACGGTGAAGTGGAAGGCTGTCTCCGGAGCAACGGCTTCAAGCTCAATAGGCGGCCCCATTGTGCCATCTTTATTTATGACCCGCAC
>CAZPWR010000494.1:0-3007 GCA_964590555.1 uncultured Anaerolineae bacterium
GGTGTTTCTTGGCAGTTCGGGTGAGGATAATGCTTAGGAAAGAGGCTACAATTACCGAGAAAGCCATTACGGCAATTGAGTAGCCGGTTACTTCAAAGTGCACTTCTTTCCCCCTTAGGCGAGCGATGGCCTCTTGGATGATCCAAGCTGAGGTCAGGAGAAGGAGAGTGGTTTCGGCTAAGGCCGAGATGCTTTCCGCTTTGTAATGCCCATAATGGTGGGTTTTATCGGGGGGCTTATCGGATATTCGGACGGCGAAGAAGGCCATGAGGGCAGCAACGAAGTCTACCCCTGAATGCAGAGCTTCTGAAAGGATTCCCAAGCTTCCGGTAATTAACCCCACAATAATTTTAAGGGCCGTAAGGAGCCCACCGCCAACTACAGAGGACAAAGCTGCTTTTTGCTTATCCATAGTTTACGCTCAAATCCCCAATATGATTTTAGCAATGAGGAGGTAAATAAGCAAGCCTGTCCCATCTACCAGCGTTGTGACGAAAGGAGCTGACAGCCCCGCTGGGTCCAAGCCGATTCGGGCAGCCATAATGGGGAAGATGGAACCCACGGTGTTGGCCCATATGATTATGCACAGCTGGGCAAGCCCTACCGTAATGGAAAGAGCCAGACCCGAACCCCAGGTCAAGCCCCGCAAGAATCCGGCAAGGCCAATTCCAAGGCCGAGGACAAGGCCTATGGAAACTTCTTTCAGTAGCACTTTGAAAGCATCTTTAAACTTTATATCCCCCAAAGCCATAGCTCTTATGATGGTGGTAGCGGATTGGGAACCAGCGTTGCCTCCCGTCCCTATCAGGAGGGGGATGAAGTAGGTCAAGGCTATTGCTTTCTCCAGCTCGCCGTGGAAGAGCCTAAGGATGCTTCCGGTGTAAAGCTCGGCTACGAAGAGCAGGAGAAGCCACGTGAACCTTTTGCGGATTATGGGTAAAACCTTTGCGCTCAAATAAGGCTCCCTTAGCGGACCAGTTGCGCCCATGAGGTGGATGTCTTCCGTAGCCTCTTCGGCCATAACATCCAGGACCTCGTTAGCAGTGACCATGCCCAGGAGGTGGCCTTCATCATCCACTACTGGAAGGGCCAGAAGCTCATAGCGGTAAAGGAGCTTGGCACATTCTTCCTGGTCCGCAAAATGGTTAACATAAATGACATCGCGGTCCATTATATCCTCAATCCGCTCGTTGGGGTCGGCTGTTATGAGTTTGCGGAGGCTTACAACTCCCACCAGCTTTGAAAGTTTGTCCACTACGAAGAGGTAGTAGATGACATCTGAGTCTGGGGCGTAGAGGCGTATTTTCTCCAGGGCTTCTTGTACGGTCATCTCAGAGTTAAGGGTGATAGGGACCGGAATCATCCTACCGCCGGCGGAGTCGTCAGGGTAGCGGAGTAAGGGGACCACTTCCTCTGGTTCTTTCATAGCTTGGAGGGCTTCGGCTGCCTTTTCCAAGGGCAGGTCCCCTAAGAGGTCGGCGGCATCGTCCGGTTCCATTTCATCCAGGATGCGGGCAAGGTCCTGAGTTTTCAGGCGGGAAGCAAGGGCAGCGGCTTCCTCGGCCCCAAGTTCTTCCAGGACATCAGCGGAAATTTCTGCGTCCATTGCGGGCAATAGGGTTTCTTGTTGTTCCAAGGGCAATTCGGAAAGGACTTCGGCCTGGTCTGGAGGACGGAGGGATTCTAAGACTCCAATGGCTGCTTCCCAGTTCCCCTCTTCCAGGTGAGCCTTTATCTTCTTAAGAGCTTCTTCCACAATGGCTTCTGGAAAGATCATGACTCACCTCCGTCCTCGTTTTGCCTTTAAAATTATACACCGTTTTCGTTTTTGGTGGAGCCTTCAATTTTGTTCTGGGCCTATTCATTTGAATTCGTTGGGGGACATCCCCCAGCCCCTCCGCCTCCGGTTTAATGGAGGTCAGCGAAGGCGGAGATTTTGTTTGACAAGGGAAAGTGGCCAGTTTTGTAGTCTACCCCTGGTTGCCCCTTAAGCCCTGGGGGGGCGACGGCAAATGAGACAAGGGCAAATTTGGCGGAATTTTGGCAAGATAATGGCAGCTTTTCGCTTTTTCTTCTCCTTTTGCTTTATGGTCAAAATGTCAAATTGGGCCATTTTGGCAAACCAGTGCTAAAGCCTGGAGGTCAGCGGCAATTAACCCCAGGCGGTGGGTGAATGTGGACTTTTCCCCAATCGGTGGTATGATATAAGGGACAGGAAAATGCTAATAAGGGAAGCGCTTGGGGTTAAAGCCGGAGACGTGATATCCATCGTAGGGGCCGGGGGGAAGACTTCCCTGGCCCTTCGCTTGCTGGCTGAGCTCAAAAGGGAAGGATTGAAGGCTATCTTTACTACTACCACAAAGTTCCTGGAGCCAATCCCGGCATCAGGAGAAGCTATCGTCCTGGAGGAAGATGCGGCCAAAATCGTTGAGCGCGTCCGAGAGGCCTTCGGACAAGGAGACGCCGTCATCCTGGCCCGCCGCCGGCTCAAGGAGAGGGTTTCTATCCCCGCTTCTTATCCCTTCCCCATGCGCCCTTGCAAGCTCCAGGGCATACCGCCAGAAGCCGTTGATGAGCTGCACGAGGCCTTCAGCGAGGCTGTAGTCATCGTTGAGGCCGACGGAGCCAAGGGCAAGCTCCTCAAAGCACCCTCACCCCATGAGCCAGTCGTCCCGACTTCCACTTCAATCCACGTGGCTATGGCTCACGCCGATGCCCTGGGGAAACCCATAAGGGAAGAGTTCGTCCACAGGCCTGAGGAGGTGGCCCGGCTCCTCGGCTGCCCAGTAGGCTCTACCCTGGATGAGGCTGCTATCGCTTCCATCCTCTTGCACCCCGAAGGGGGAATGAAAGCTAAACCTCCTTTGGCCAGGTTCGTGCCGGTGGTGAACGGGCGGGAGGAAGCCTCTCCCCAGAAGGCCTACCGAATCGCCAGGCTCCTCCTCCGCTCCCCCGAAGTTAAAGCCGTCCCTATCGCCACCCTCTGGGCCGAAGAGCCGGTGAGGGA